>JALYQB010000576.1 GCA_030856045.1 Actinomycetota bacterium | reverse complement strand
ACAAGGTGTCAGTAGTGGAGGCCAACGAGGCGGTTGATGACGTTGATGCCGTCTGGTTCGACCCGGACCCGTCCAGCCGGTCGGGCAGGAGCGTTCGGGTGATCGGCTACAGCCACAGCCGCCGGGCCGTTCTGGCCGTCATCCTCGTCCAGCGTGGCGAAGGCGCCTACTACGGCGCGAACGGTTGGGAGTCCAATCCGGCGGACCAGCGGCGGTATCGAGAAGGGCTGTGATGGACGCGAAGCAGGAAGTCGAGAGGGCGCAGACCGAGTCCGAGGCCACCCGGGACGAGCCCCTGCCCGAGCACGGCAAGGGGGAGCGGCGAGGCCGCTCGGTGGTGCAGTCGGTGCGGCTGCCAGCTGAGAAGTTCGCCGCGATCGAGGAGGTCGCGGCGCGAGCAGGTGTGCCGGTGAGTGCGCTGATTCGCGGATGGGTGCTGCAAGGACTGGCCACCGAGCAGGGCACGTCCTTGCGGGACGGGATCGAGCGCCTCGCCGCTGACGCCGATCGCCTCCGGCGGCTGGCTGCCGCCAGTGAGGAGGCTGTTGCCTGATCCCTTCGGGCGCTCGGGCCCGTCACGACATGTTGAAAGCGGTTGCCGCATCACGGTTAGGCCCCCGCTGGGGCCTGAGTCGACTGGCAGGCTGGGCAGATCTCTGCCTGGTCGGGCGGCGCACCATGCAGGGTCGCGAGGGCCGGAACTGCCTGCTGTCGCAGTGCGCGGTCACGAGGTGGCTGTGGGGTGCGGGCTCGGCGATGTGGGTGTCGCCGTCGGCGAGGGACGCGACATACCAGCTCCTCACGCACCCACCGTCCGAATGAGAAGCCGAGCCGACGTGGGAGGTGCGGCAACCAGCACCGGGAACACCACCAGTTCGTCACTCATCGTCATCCAGCGGGTCATCACCTGGTTCCTCCGGCTGCGGCGTGGGGTCGCATGGCGTGATCGATCTTCCGACCGGCCTGGAACCATCCGCCACTGCGCGCTGTGCCGCTCTGCCCGTGGATGGCGATGCACAGCCTGCCGAGCCCGGCCCTCGCCCGGGTGGAACAGGGCGATAGCGCCTGCATACGTCCACCCCGACCCGCGCGACATCGCAACCGGGCACTACAACCTCGCCAACTAACTTGTCCCGCGCCCCCGCCGGGAACCGCGCCGAGCAGCGCGCCCACCGCCTCGCCGCCGCCCTCCTCGTCCACCGGCGATGTCCACCACCGCACCGACGCGCTGCGCACGCTCGCCACTGAACTGCGCCGCGAGACCGAGCACCTCGACGCCCCTGCGCTGCCCACCACCCTGCCCGAGGTCACCGGCCTGGTCGACACCGGCGACGGCGTCCGTTTCGGCGAGCTAATCGCTGCCCTGGGCCCCGACCCCGACACCGCCGCCCAGGCCCTGACCGACCTGCTGGCCGCCGCCGCAACCCTGCCCGACCAGCCCGGGGAGCACACGGTCGCCCCTCTCCTCGCCGAGTGGGAGCCGGTTATCGCCGCCGTCACCGCTGCGGCCACCACCGGCCGCACCCCGACCGACCTCGCCGATGTCCTCAACCAGCTCGGGGACAGCACCGACTGGGCCGCCCTGGTCGCCGCGTTGCGCCGGGTGCTGGCCGGTGACCGCGACCGCGAGCAACTCCTCGTCGGACTGGACGAGGTCGGCATCGCGATCCTCACCGCTACCCTCGACCGGCTCTCGACTGACCATGGGCAGGACTCATGACCAGCGCCGCCGCCATCGATGCGCTCACCGACCTTCAGGCCATCCGCGTCCTCACCCTGATCGTCGACCACCACGCCCCGCTGCCCGACCCCACCCGGCTCCGGGAACTCGACACCGTCCTCGCCCACGTCGCCGACGACCCCGACCTGCCGCCCTACCGTCGACCCGGCACCCCACCACCCAGCCACGGTGACCTCGCGCGGGCCACCCTCATCCACCTGTCCGCCACCCGCCCCGAACTCGCCCCGGTGATCGAGCGCGCCGTACGCCTGGCCGACGACACGACCCGATTCGAGCCCGCCGCCCTGGCCGTCGGTGGCCTTGTGCTGCTCGCCCTGCACACGACCGGGGAATGGCACTTCCGGCTGCACAAGAAAGCCCTGCGCGACTCCACGCTCGGACAGCTCCTGGCACTCGGCTCCAACCCGCCGCAGAAGTGACCAAAACAGATTCAAGATCGAATGCGCTGGGTCGTCGTAGCTGCCGTTGGATGCCCACCTGCGCCGGCGGGTGAGCACAACGGTGGCTCACCGCTCCCACCCGGAGTGTTCGTGCTGACCAGCGGCCGGATCGATGGTGCCGACGCGCACCGTCGCCCTGTGGCGTACGTTTCTCGTTTGACGCCAATCTCTCCCCGCGGGTGGCAGCTACGGTTCCTCGACCCCCCAGCGCACCGACCGATCCAGACGTGATCGACACGCTAGCTCAGTGGGATGACCGAATCGCCGCTCGTGCTCAGGGGTGCTCTGACAGCCACGCTGCGACGCTGCTGACGAAGGCATCGAGGTCGCCGAGCCGGTCGAGATTGTCCACGA
>JALYQB010000553.1 GCA_030856045.1 Actinomycetota bacterium | reverse complement strand
CCCGAAGCTCCGCGGCAACCTCGGTGTTGCTCGCCCCCGCCGCGCAGGCCAGCACGATCCGCGAGCGCAGCGCCAACCGCTGGGAACTCTTCGGCCGCCGCGCCCAACGGGCCAGCGTCTCCCCCTCCTCCTCGGTCACAACCAACTCCGCCTTCGGGCGGCCCCCTGCTGCCATGCCCACATCATCCCAGGCAACCATGCTGACCAGCGGCAACACCGTGATCAGACATGGTCACTATTTGGTAACGAACTTAAGATGCAGGACACTAGGAGGCTGCTGAAAAACCCCGTTTCCTGGGGCTTGCGACCTGCAAAGACCCAGGTCAGCGGCTTGCGAACTTGCCGCGAACCGACTTATTCAGCGCCCTCCTAGCGGCAAGACCACGACGGCGCGCAGGATTGCGAGCGACGTCGTCGAACTGGACGACCCCCCGCAGGCTGCGCCGTTCCGTGCCGACGCGGGTGCCGCACTGCGGGCCCGGTTGCAGCGCCGGACAGCGGGCCCGGTGCTGCTCGACGAATGGCAGGCTGTCCCCGAGGTCCTGAATGCGGTCAAGCGTGCCGTGGACCAGGGTGCGGAACCGGGCAGTCTGCTGCTCACCGGCAGCGTCCGCGCGTCCCTGACGTCGGCATCCTGGGCCGGGACCGGCCGGGTGATCCAGGTGGACATGCACCCCATGACCGTTCTGGAGCAACGTGCGCGAGCACAGCCGCGCTGCGAGTTCGTCGCGCGGCTCTTCGCAGGCGAGGCCACCGAGCTCCCCCTCCCGCCGGAACCACCGGACCTGGCCGGTTACGTGGAACTGGCCATCCGCGGCGGCTACCCACCGGTCGCCAGGCTGGACGACGAGGCGCGCGGCATCTGGCTGCGGAGCTACGTCGAGCAGCTCGTCCTGCGCGACGTACCCGAGCTGGGTGATATCCGCGCTCCCGCCGGGCTCCGCAGACTACTGCGCGCGATCGCCGAACACACCGCTGGTCTCGTCGCGGACACCGAACTCGCGGCGGCCGCTGATATCAACGTCAAGACGGTGCGGCGCCAGGAACGGCTTCTCGAGGACCTGCGCATCATCGAAGCGCTACCCCCGTGGCACAGCAACCGGCTCAGCCGGCTGATCAAGACACCCAAACGATACGTCGTGGACGCCGGACTCGCGGCGGTCCTGCTCTGCATCGACGCGCTGGCTGCCATGACCCGCGGCGACCTCCTCGGCAGGATGCTCGATACCTTCGTACTGGCCCAGCTGCGTCCCCTGCTCAGCCTCGATGCGCCGCCCGCCCGCGCCTACCACCTGCGTCAGCACGACGGACGGCACGAGATCGACGTCATTCTGGAGGCGGCCGACGGCCGGATCGTCGGCCTGGAGATCAAGGCAACAGCAGCACCCACCCGAGACGACGCCCGTCACCTCGTCTGGCTACGCGACCAGCTCGGCGACCGCTTCGCGGCGGGGGCCGTACTGAACACCGGACGGTGGACCTTCCCGCTCGGGGAGCGAATCACCGCGGTGCCGATCGCCGCACTCTGGGGTGAGCCCAGTCAGCACCAAACCTCGGCATAACCCTCGCCAGCGTCTCGAGAGTCCGCCAGCGCGGCCGACACCACCCGCTTGCCATCTGATGTCTGGACCGGCAAAGAACTCGCCCTGCCATGAGTTGCGGAGACCGCCGGCCGGGAAAGACGTCGGCCACCCGGTGCGGCACCGCGACGACCCCCCTGCAGCGCAGCCTATGGCGCGGTGGCAGGCCCGCGCGCATGGGCCACCACCGCATCAGTGCCGCCCGCTCGCTCACGAGGATGCTCGCCGCCGCGGGCGTGCTGCACTTCGTGGCGCCGAAGCAGTTCGACACCATCGTCCCGCGCCCGCTGCCCGGTCCCCGCCGGCGCTGGACGTACCTCTCCGGTGTCGCCGAGCTCGGGGTCGCTGCCGCGGTGGCCGCTCCACGCACCCGGCGGTGGAGTGGGCTGGCCGCCGCCGCGCTGTTCGTCGGGGTGTTCCCGGCGACATGGCCACAAGTACGCCAGCCTGGGCATGGCTCGCGCGTCTGACCACAAGACGCGGCACCGTGATCGCCGTTTGGGCGGGTTCTGTTGCGATCTGCGCAACGGAAGCTGCCGGGACGACGATCAAGCGGCTGGAAGCCCCCTCGAACTTCGCGGCGTCCTCGCTGAACCCAGTGTCCGGAGTGCTCTCGGCAGGCATATCGGTCAGCGGCGGCGTCACTACCCTGACCCTCGTGACCGACGATGACGTCTGCACTCACTCGCCCTCGCTGCCGCTCAGGTTCCTGATCGAGGGACCGCCGAAGATCGGCAAGACGACTGTCATCGGCTCGGGGCGTAGGAAGTGTGATGCAGAACATAGCCCGTTCGCCGCAACCGTGCAGCTCAATTTAGGCGTCGGACCGGGTGCGTGCTGCCCGCCCACACCGCGACGATGGAGGATCGATGGCCCCCGAGCCTGCCCGCACGCCCCACCCCCGGCGCTTGCTGATCGTCCGTCTGGTCGCCCTCGCGATCGGGCTGGCCGCCCTCGGTGGCATCGTCTGGCACATCTCCACCCTCGGCGGAGGGACGAAGGACGTGGCGACCACGACGTTGGACTACGATCAGGTGTGTTCCGGCGACGGCATTGATGCGGCGGCCGAGTACCGGCCCGGTGCCGGCCCGCACCCCGTCATGGTGTTCGACGCCGACCGCGACGGCGAGGGTAACGACGTCGGGATCCCGGTGTCGTTCGTCGAGGCCGACAGAGCCGTGTGGGACCCGCTGGAGCTGGCGGTCGTCCAGCTGGTGGCGTGTGCGGAGCGGGTCGTCGAGACCGACGAGGTGGTCACGACGTGCGCGTTCAACGAGGCGCCTGCTGTCCCGATGCGGCGGGCGACGATCGAGGTGACGGTGTACCAGGCCCGCACCGCAGCGCAGGTGGGCGAGCCGATCATGTTGCCCGGACTGGGGACGGACTGCCCGTTCCTCGTCAGCTACAGCGAGAGCTCCGACCCGGAGCTGTTCACGACCGCGACGGCACAGCAGTACCTCGACGCCCTCCGCGCCACGGTTCAGGGCTGATCGAGGTCGACGTTGCCGAACGTCTCGCACCGCGTCGGGTCGCCGTCCTGGTAGGCCCGGGTGAACCACAGCTCGTGGCTGCCTTTGCGTGCTTCTCGTACAGATGTAGCGAGTCGACGTGGTGGTGGTACTCGCCCAGCTCGATGCCCAGCCAGCCGGCCAACAACTCCTGCAGCAGGGTGGCGGCGAAGACGTCGTAAGGGAATCCGAGCCACAAGTCCTGGCTGCGTATCGTGGTGTGCATGTGCAGCCGGCCGCCGCACAGGAAGAACCGGTAGCCCAGGGTGCACGGGACGTCCCGGTGACCTCGGGTGTCGCGTTCGGGATCGAACAGCTGGATCACGGCCTGACGCGAGTCGGGGGTCACGGTCCAGCAGGCGGCGGACCTGGTCAAGTTGGTCGATCCGGCCGCGCCACCGGCGCATCCGCGGGCCGTAAACGCCCTGCAGGCCGCCATCGTCGGTGTAGCGGGTGAGCGCACGGTTGTACTGGAAGATCCACGGATCGTCCGAGCCGGACAGGATCCACAACGTCTCGGCGACGGCGAAGGCTGGGTTGATCACCCTGGCGGGCGGCAGGTCAACCAAGCGGCTGCGTGGATTGGTCAGGCACAGGTGGGCTCCGAGGACTTCGGTGGTCGGCATCCCGCGTGGGCTCACGGTGATCCCGTCGCGGCGTACCGCCTGGCACGCGGCGGCGAACAGTTCGTCGGCCGAGTCGCCGGTCAGCGTGATCCTCGGGTTACCTCCAACTGGTCGGGCAGCAAGGACATGCGCAGCGGATCGGGCAAGTCGGACAGCCAGGTCGCTTGGCGGGCCATGCCCTCCCGCAGGTCGACCGCGGGTTGGTAGCCCAGAACTCGGCGGGCCAGGGTGAGGTCGGCTTCAGTGGCCGCCACGTCGCCCGCTTGCGGGTCGGCTGGGACGACCGGGACGGGCTTCCCGGTGACCTCGTGGGCGAGGCCCAGGACGTCGAGCATGGTGACGCTGGACCCGCCGCCGATGTTGACCACCGCGGCTGTGACGTCGGCTTCCGCGGCGGCGAGGGTGGCCGCGACGACGTCGTCGACATAGGTGAACTCGCGCCGCTGCTGGCCATCGCCGTACAGCGGCACGTCGATGCCCGTCAGTGCGGCGAGCAGCACCTGGTTGATCGCCATCCCAGGGCGCTGCCGGGGACCGTCGACGGTGAAGTACCGCAGCGCAGCCACACTCAGGCCGGTGTCCGGCCGTCCGGCGTGCGCGAGGCACAGGTGCTCGGCGAGCTTGGTGACGCCGTATGGGAGGATCGGGCCTGTCGGATCGTTCTCGTGGCTTGCGCCACTGCACATGCCGTACACACTGGAGGAGGAGGCGAGCACCAACCGTCGCACGCCCGCGTTCTCGCAGGCGGTCAGCAGCCGGTGGGTGGCCACGACGTTCGAGGTGATGTAGTCCTCGAATCGCGTTCCCCAGGAGCTGCGAACCCCCGGCACCGCTGCCAGGTGAAACACGGTGTCGGCACCGGCCACCAGTCATCTAGGTCGCAGGCCGCCAGCTCGACCGTATGCAGCCGAAGCCGCCGATGGTCGACCGCCTGGGCGAGGTTGGTCGCGGCGATCACGTCGCGTGGACGGAACGGCGATCGGCGGCAACCACCTCACAACCGCGCCGCAGCAACGCATCCACCAGATGTGAGGCGAAGAATCCTGCAGCACCGGTGACCATGACACGATTGCTCTGTCTGCCCGGCCGGCCTGCTCGACGCGCTGGACAGCCTCGGCGCCCCGGACCGCTACTCGGCCGACGGGTACGCCCGGCTGCAGCGGCTCGGCGGGGAGCTGCACGCGTTGCGGCGAACCTGCCGCGGTTCACCACCGACTTCCCCCGGGCGGACGGGAGACCGGCCGCGACCCGCGGGTTGCTCACCAGCTTCCGCAACCCGCCCGAGGTCCTCGCCCTGGCCAACGCGGTCTCCGCCGGGCTGCGCGCCGAGGGGGTGCGCGTCGGCGAGCTCC
>JALYQB010000524.1 GCA_030856045.1 Actinomycetota bacterium | reverse complement strand
GAGGGGGGGCCGCGAGCAAGGCGGTGCCCCCGCCCGGCGACCGCAGCGCGGCGGCCACGTCCGCGGCGGTGGGCCGCTCGGCGGGGTCGATGGCGGTCATCCGGGTGAGCAGGGGCGTCAGGCCGTGCGCGAGACCCGGTCGCACGTCCGGCGGCCGGTGCAGCCGCGAGGTCAGCGACTCCATGATCGCGCCCGGGTACTCGCGGCGGCCGGTCACGCATTCCAGCAGCACCAGCCCGAGAGCGTAGACGTCGGTCGCGGGGCCCACCGGCGCGCCGCGGACCTGCTCCGGCGACATGTACGCCGCAGTCCCCACGAGGTAGCCGGTAGCGGTGATGCGGGTGGTATCGACGAGCCGTGCGATCCCGAAGTCGCCGAGCATCGGCCGGTCGTCCTCGCCGAGCAGCACGTTGGCCGGCTTCACGTCGCGGTGCGTGACGCCGTTCGCATGCACGTAGGCGAGCGTGTCGGCGAGTTCGGCGCCGAGGCCGCCGACGGCCTGCTCGGGCAGCGGCCCCACCTGCAGGCGCTCTGCCAGCGGTGGGCCCTTGACCAGCTGCATCACCAGGTAGGCACGGCCGTCGTCGTTCCCGGCGTCGAACAGTTCGATCAGCCCTGGGTGGCGCAGCCGCGCGAGGGTCGCCAGCTCGGTGTTCTGGCGCTGCCGGTCCGGCCCGGTGACGCCGCGGGGGAAGAGCTTGACAGCGACCTCGCGCTCCAGGCGCACGTCACGGGCCCGGTGCACGTCGGCAGTACCGCCGCGCCCGATGACCGGGCCCAGCTCGTAGCGGCCCGCGATGACCGCCGGGGCGTCCGGGGCGGGTATGGGGAGGGTGTCGTCGGTCACGCGGCTCAGGCGGTGTCCTTCGTGCGCAGCGGGAGTGATGGCGGGTCTCGCGAAGCATCCTGCTCGATCAGGTGATGGTAGTTCACGCTGGGCGGAGGGTGTTTGCAGCTGGCCGCCGATGGCAACTCCATAGGTGGATGAAGTGCGCGGGCGGTAACGTCGCAAGTGCAGGCACCGATCGTTCGGCAGGCGACCCACGCCGGACCCGAGGAGTGCGGATGGCAGCGCTGGGACTTCCCCGGATGGGGCGCACGGCCGGCTTCGTCGGCGTCGTACTGGCAATGCTGTTGGCCGCCGGGTGCTCACTTCATTCCCCGGCGTCTCAGGCGCCGGTCTCGAAGCAGGCGGTGGCCGTCGCGGTCGCGGCGGAGGCCGGCCCGGTGACCCTGGACAGCGACGGCTCCGCGCTGCGGGCTGAGCACGCAGGCGTCGTCGAGGCCGTTCACACCGCACTGCACGCCGGTGACCTGGCCGCGCTCCGCGAGCTGTACACCGGTGACGACTGGGCCGCGCAGGCCGCGCTTCTCGAGCGGCCGGAGGTGCGGGGAAAGGTGCATGCCGCGCTGCACGCCGCGCCGATGAACCTCGGTGAGGGATACGTCTACGGCGAGCGCGGCTACGAGACCGGGTTCTTCCTCGCTCCCGAGGACGGCGGCCCCCTCCAGTGGCGCGGGATCCAGGTCCCCAGCGACGGCACAGTCCCCAGCGACGTCACAGACCCCAGCGTCGCCAGCTGACCGTCGTCGCTGACGCTGCCGATCCACACCCGTCGCGGCACGATGGCGGCATGGCGCAGTCTGCGGCGGAACTGCTCGTGCGGTGCCTCGAGGCGGAGGGCGTCGAGTTCGTCTTCGGGATCCCCGGCGAGGAGAACATCCGCTTCGTCGACGCGCTGCGCGACTCGCCGGTGCGCTACGTCCTCACCCGCCACGAGCAGGCCGCGTCGTTCATGGCGGAGATGTACGCCCGGGTCACGGGCCGCGCCGGGGTGGTGAGTGCGACGCTGGGCCCCGGAGCGATCAACATGCTGCTCGGGGTCGCCGACGCCACCACGAACAGCACGCCGCTCGTCGCGGTGTCCGCACAGGTGGGCTTGAACCGCAGCTACAAGGAGACCCACCAGGCGGTCGATCTGGTCGGGATGTTCCGACCGGTGACGCAGTGGGCGGACACGGTGTCCTGCGCGGCCGCCGTTCCGGAGATGGTGCGCCGTGCGTTCAAGACGGCGCAGACCGAGCGGCCCGGCGCCGTGTACCTGGCGGTGCCCGAGGACGTGGAGGCCGGCGCAGCGCCGGACGGTGCGGCGCCGCTGCCGATCAACGTGGTGCGGCCGGAGGACCCGTCGCCGTCGCAGG
>JALYQB010000509.1 GCA_030856045.1 Actinomycetota bacterium | reverse complement strand
CTACTGGTCGGCGACGGCCAGCAGGTCAGCGAGTTCGCCCGATGCCTGGGCCTGCGCTCAGCCGGTCGGGTCGGGCGCGGGGAGTGCGTCGATGAGCCGGTCGAGCTCGTCCTCGGTGTTGTAGTAGTGCACCGAGGCGCGCACCAGTTCGGACAGGCCCCGGTGGGGCAGGTCCAGGCGGGCGGAGCCGGCGCGGGAGACGCTGGTGTTCACGCCCCGTTCCGAGAGCCGACGGTGCACGTCCTGGGCGGGGACGCCGTCCACGGTGAAGGTGACGATGCCACAGCGGCGCCGGCCCTGGTCGTGGACGTGCACGCCGTCGACGTCCTGCAGTCGCCGGCGCAGGCCGTCGGCGAGGGCGGTGACGCGTGCCTCGATGGCGTCGAGCCCCCAGGAGAGGGCGTAGTCGACAGCGACGCCCAGACCGATCCTGCCGGCGTGGTTGGTCTCCCAGGTCTCGAAGCGCCGCGCATCCGGACGGATCTCGTAGCGGTCCGGCGCGGTCCAGGTTGCGGAGTGCAGGTCGAGGAACGGCGGCTCCAGCCGGTGGAGGATCGAGCGGCGCACGTAGAGGAACCCGGTGCCGCGCGGGCCGCGCAGGAACTTGCGTCCGGTCGCCGAGAGCAGGTCGCAGCCGATGAGTCCGACGTCGACGGGCAGCTGGCCCACCGACTGGCAGGCATCGAGCAGGAAGGGCACCCCGGCCTCGCGGGCGACCGCGCCGACCTGCTCGGCGGGGTTGACCAGCCCGCCCTGAGTCGGCACGTGGGTGATGGCGATGAGCTTCACCTCGCCGTCGCCGTCGTGGAGGCGCCGGCGCAGGTCGGCGACCGAGAGCTGGCCGTGTTCGTCGTCGTCGACGACCTCCACGACCGCGCCGGTGCGGGCCGCGACGTGCAGGAAGGCGATGACGTTGCTCGCGTACTCGGCGTGGGCGGTGAGGATGCGCTCGCCCGGCTGGAACGACATGGCGTAGAAGGCCATGTCCCAGGCCCGGGTCGCGTTCTCCACGACCGCGACCTCGTCCACCTCGCAGCCGATCAGCCGGGCGATCGCCGAGTACGTCGCCGCGACCTGCTCGGCGGCGGCGTCGGCGGCCTCGTACCCGCCGAGCTCGGCCTCCCGGCGCAGGTGCGCGATGACGGCCTCGGTGACCTGTGTCGGCGGCAGCGCCGACCCGGCGTTGTTCAGGTGTACTACCCGGCTCGCGCCCGGCGTGTCGCGCCGGGCGCGCTCGATGTCGAAGACCACCGCCACACGGTAGCCAGCCGGACCGCGACTCCTCGACGAACGCGGCCGCGCTCGTCGCCGCGCGGTCGCCGGGCTACCAGACGTCGCCGCTCCGCCAGTCGCACGCCAGATCGCCGTCCGGCGTCAGCTCCGCACTCACCGGCAGCACGTAGATGCAGTCCTCGTCCTCCTCGGTGCGCTCGATCCCCCCGGGCGCGATCACCGAGGCCGTACCCGTCCACAGCTGCCAGCCGCGTGCTGCGTAGAAGTCCGCGGCCTCGTCGGTGGCACCGAGCGCGCCGAGCTCGTACGCCCCGCGGATCACCCGCTCCAGCGCCGCCATCACGGCCGCGCCATGTCCGCGCCGGTGCCGGTCCGCGCGCACCGCGACGCCCTCGACATAACCGGTGCGCAGCGCCCGCCCGTCGTGCAGCAACCGCCGCATCACGACCGAGCCGTGCCCGATCAGCTCCCGACCCTCCCAGACGAGGGCGTGTATGCCGCCGAGCGCGTGCTCGTAGTCGTCGTCGGTGATGTCCTCGCCGAATGCCTCGTCGAGCAGCACCCGGATCGCCTGCAGCTCCGCTGGGCTCAACTCGGCGGTGTGGGCGGTCCGCACCTCAGCCATGTGGCCATCCTGCGGCATCAAGCTGACTCGGGAGGTGGCCGTCCGACCTCGTTCGCGTGGGATCGGTAGCCGGCGTGGTATTCGAGGAGGCGCTGCAACAGCTGGTTGAGCTGGACGCGCTCGTCTGGCGACAGCGGCTCCACGAGCGCGTCCTGGGCCGCGTCGATCTGATCGTCGAGGACGTGCAGAGCGGCGGTACCGGCCGGAGTGATCCGGATCGCGTTGCGGCGACGGTCGTTCTCGTCCGGCGCGCGCAGGGCGAGCCCCTCGTGCTCGAGGTCGTTGAGCACGGCGACGATGTCGCTGCGGTCGATGCCGAGCCTGCGGCCGAGCTCGGCCTGGCTGATCGGGCCGAACTCGTCGAGCCCGGCCAGCGCCGCGTACCTGATCCGGACGCCAGGGCCCCCGAATCGGCTGACCAGTCGGTTGGCGCGGCTCGCGGCATTGTTGAGCAGCCAGGACGACAACCGCCACAGCCGTTGTGACGGCGCGACATCGGCAGCTCTCGTGTCGGGTCTCATCGGGACGATCCTAGCGCACAGCGTGGGACTTCCAACGATGTGCTAGCGTGGGAATGTCAACGTAGGAATGCCAACAAAAAGGATCGTCATCGTGCCCGAGCTCGGCGACATCCGCAGGACGGGTGTCGTGGCGGTGCCGGCCGCGGTGTGGCGGCTGGCGGCGGTCGTCGCGTTCGGCGCCGTGATGGCCGGGCTGGACACCTCGGTGGCCAACGTGGGCCTGGACACGATTCGCCAGGATCTGGGCGCGTCGCTCGCCTCGGCGCAGTGGATCACCAGCGGCTACCTGCTCGCATTGGCCGGCGCATTGCCTGCGTGCGGCTGGCTGAGCCGGCGGCTGGGGGCGGGTCGACTGTGGCTGGGCGCACTCGCCGGGTTCACGGTCGCGTCCGGGCTGTGCGCGATCGCGCCGAACATCGAGGCGCTGATCGCGTTGCGAGTGTTGCAGGGCATCGCCGGTGGACTGCTGATCCCGGCCGGTATGACGATCATCGCCCAAGCCGCCGGACCGGCCCGGATGGGGCGGGTGATGAGCACCTCGGCCGTTCCCGCGATCCTCGCCCCCGCGGTCGGACCCGTGATCGGCGCCCTGTTGATCGCTCAGCTGTCCTGGCATTGGTTGTTCCTGATCAACCTGCCGATCGGGGCGCTGGGCCTGATCCTCGGGTGGCGCATGGTGCCCGGTGGTGACCGCGACCCGAGTGCGCGCATCGATCTGCCCGGACTGGTGCTCGTCGGCGCGGGGCTGCCGCTGGTGATCTATGCGATCACCCTGGCCGCGGAGCAGCGCACCCTGCTCGACTCGACAGTTCTGGTGCCCATGGTTGCCGGGATCGCGGCCCTCGCCGCGTTCGCCCGGCGGTCCCTGCGGCGGGAATCCCCGCTGCTGGACCTGCGCCTGGTCAAGAACCGGGTGTACACGGCGGCCAGTGTCGAGGTGCTCTTCGGCGGGGCGGCGCTGTTCGGCGGGCTGATCGTGATGCCGCTCTACTTCCAGCTGCAGCGCGAGGCGGGCATCGTCGACACGGGGTGGCTGCTGATCGCGTTCAGCCTCGGCGCCGCCGCGAC
>JALYQB010000483.1 GCA_030856045.1 Actinomycetota bacterium | reverse complement strand
ACGTGGAGCAGCGGGTGGTGATCGCCCGGCGGATGCACGCCGACGCCGTGCGCGACACCCGGGCGCTGCGGGGGCGTCGGGCGGTGCGCTGGCTGCACCTCGCGGGGACCGCGCCGTGGCCGCGGTTCTTCGAGATCGCCGAGCCGCGCGACGAACAGGCGACGTTGCCCGTGCGGCCCTCGGCGCGGGTGGTGCTGGTCGACCGCGACGACCGGGTGCTGCTGTTCCGCTTCGCCGACCCGCGCGGCCCGTTCTGGTGCACCCCCGGCGGTGGGCTCGAGGCGGGGGAGGACCTCCGCGCCGCCGCCGCCCGGGAGCTCGCGGAGGAGACCGGCACCCTCGTCGCGCCCGCGGCGTTCACCGGCCCCGTGTGGTTCCGGCGCGCGGTGTTCCCGCTCGGCGGGCGCGACATCGAGGGCCGCGAGTGGTTCTTCCTGCTGCGGGTGGCCGATCCCGACGTCGACACCGCGAGGTTCACCCCACTGGAGATCGCCACCGTGCTGGGGCACCGCTGGTGGCGCGCGGCCGACCTCGCCGCCGAGGGCGACACCGTCTACCCGGCCGACCTCGCACGGCTGCTGCCCCCGCTGCTCGCAGAACCGTGGGACGGCCGCCTGCGCCGGATCACCTGAGTCGTGAGTAGCCACGTCAGGCCACCGCGAGCAGCTTTGCGAGCTGCGTCGCTGTGTCGTCGCCGCGCAGAATCGCCCTCGCCGAGCCGTGCGACGAGCCGGCGGCGGCGTGTGCCGGAGCACCTGAGTTCGACACGCGACGCGGTGATCGCCATTGTGGTGCGATCGACGACATCTCGTGTCGTGGAACGCACCAGAACAACGATCAGTCGCGCTAACCGGACGTGGGGGAGTAGCGCGCGAACGTACGGGTGAACGTCGCCGTACCCGACGTCAGCCCGCGCAGGTCCACCGCGTAGCGCAGCAGCTCCGCGACGGGGACCTCGGCGTGCACGACCATCCGCCCCACACCGTCGTTCTCCGTGCCCAGCACCCGGCCCCGCCGCGACGACAGGTCGCCCAGCACGGTGCCGAGATGCTCGTCCGGCATCCGCACGGTCACCTCGTCGAGCGGCTCGAGGCACACGATGGCCCCCTGCTCCGCGGCGTCGCGCAGCGCCAGCCCGCCCGCGGTCTGGAAGGCGATGTCGGAGGAGTCCACGCTGTGCGCCTTACCGTCGACCAGCCGCACCCGGATGTCCACCACGGGGTAGCCGCCGCCGAGCCCGCGCTCCATCTGCGCGCGGACGCCCTTCTCGACGCTGGGGATGAACTGGTGCGGCACCGCGCCCCCGACGACCCGGTCGATGAACTCGAACCCCGAGCCCGGGGGCAGCGGTTCCACCTCGATGTCGCACACCGCGTACTGCCCGTGACCGCCAGACTGCTTCACGTGCCTGCCGTGGCCCTTCGACGCGCTGCCGAACGTCTCGCGCAGCGGCACGACCACCGGCTCGGTGTCGACGTCCGCGCCGCCCGCGCGCAGCCGGGACAGCACCACGTCGGCGTGGGCCTCACCCATGCACCACAGCACGATCTGGTGGGTCTCCGCGTTGCGCTCCAGTCGCAGCGTGGGGTCCGCGGCCACCAGCCGGCCGAGGTTGCGCACCAGCGCATCCTCGTCGCTGCGGCTGCGGCCGACCACCGCGACCGGCAGCAGCGGCTCCGGCATCGTCCACGGCGCCATCAGCAGCGGCTCCTCGGTGGCGGAGAGGGTGTCGCCGGTCTCCGCGGACCCGACCTTGGTGACCGCGCAGAGGTCACCGGCGATGCAGTGCCCCACCTCCTGCAGCGTCGCGCCGAGCGGGGTGTAGACGTGCGCCACCCGCTCGTCGACGTCGTGGTCGGCGTGCCCGCGGTCGGCAAGCCCGTGCCCCGAGACGTGCACCGGCTTGTCCGGGCGCAGCGTCCCCGAGAAGACGCGCACCAGCGACACCCGGCCCTGGTAGGGGTCGACGAGGGTGCGCACGACCTCCGCGGCGAGCGGCGCGGCGGGGTCGACGGCCACCGCGGGGTGCGGGGAGCCGTCGGGGCAGGTGACCGGCGGCGGCGGGTGCTCGCCCGGTGCGGGGAAGGCGCCGGTGAGCACCTCGAGCAGCTCGGCGAGCCCGACCCCGGTCGCCGCGCAGGCGGGGATGACGGGGTGGAACGAGCCGCGCGCGACGGCGGTCTCCAGGTCGTCGACGAGCATCTCGACCTCGAGGTCCTCACCGGCGAGGTAGCGGTCCATGAGCGACTCGTCCTCGCTCTCGGCGATGATCCCCTCGATGAGCTCGCCGCGGGCCGCCGCCAGCTCGTCGGGGTCGACGCCGTCGGCCTCGCGGCGCTCGGGCGGGTAACCGCCGGAGTAGTCGAACAGCTGTTGGGTGAGCAGCCCGATCAGCCCGGTGATCTCGTCGGTCCCGTTGCGGACCGGCAGGTAGAGCGGCAGCACGCCGTCGCCGAACGCGGCACGGCAGGCGACGACCTCCCCGTCGAGATCGGCCCGGGGGTGGTCCAGCCTGCTCACCACGACGGCGCGCGGCGTGCCCACCGCGGCGCACTCCTCCCACAGCGCCTGGGTGGCGGCGTCGACGCCCTCGGCTGCGCTCACCACGAACAGTGCGGAGTCGACCGCCCGTAGCCCGGCACGCAGCTCTCCGACGAAATCGGCGTACCCGGGGGTGTCGACGAGGTTGATCTTGACCCCCTGGTGATGCAGCGGCGCGACCGCGAGGGTGACGGAACGCTGTTGGCGCACGGCGGCGGGGTCGTGGTCGCACACGGTGGTGCCGTCGACGACGGACCCGGCGCGGCTGATGACACCGCCTGCGGCGAGCAGCGCCTCGGTCAGCGTCGTCTTGCCCGCTCCCGAGGGACCCACGAGAGCGACGTTGCGGATCCTCGCCGGATCCTCGACCACCGCGGCCGCAGCTGGGCGGTCGCCGTTGCTCCTGGCACCCATGGGCACACTCCCCGGCTCCGGCAGCGTCGTGTGCCCGATCTCACACCGCGTGGCCGTGAGAGGCAAGTGGCGTCATGGTCGAGTTGTACCCGGTGAGGCATGCCACCCACCCGCGCTTGGCCCGCGGCGGCGGGGGTCGCCCCCCGTACGATGGAAGGAACGGTGCGGCCACCGCCGCACCCGGTGATCCGCAGAGGAGCGAGGACCCGTGTCCGGCGACAGCACCCTCAGCCCGACCACCGAGCAGCACCTCGGCACCGCGCGCGTGAAGCGCGGGATGGCCGAGATGCTCAAGGGCGGCGTGATCATGGACGTGGTCACGCCCGAGCAGGCCCGGATCGCCGAGGACGCCGGCGCGGTCGCGGTGATGGCGCTGGAGCGGGTGCCCGCCGACATCCGCGCACAGGGCGGCGTGGCCCGGATGAGTGACCCCGACATGGTCGCCGGGATCATCGACGCCGTGTCGATCCCCGTCATGGCGAAGGCCCGCATCGGGCACTTCGTCGAGGCGCAGGTGCTGCAGGCGATCGGCGTCGACTACGTCGACGAATCCGAGGTGCTCACCCCCGCCGACGAGGCGAACCACATCGACAAGTTCGCGTTCACGGTGCCGTTCGTGTGCGGCGCGACGGAGCTGGGGGAGGCGCTGCGCCGGATCTCCGAGGGTGCCGCCATGATCCGCTCCAAGGGTGAGGCGGGCACCGGCAACGTCATCGAGGCCACCCGGCACATACGGGCGATCCGCTCGGGCATCCGCCGACTGTCCACCATGGCCTCCGACGAGCTGTACGCCGCGGCGAAGGAGTTGCGGGCGCCGGTGGACCTCGTGCGCGAGGTCGCGGCCGCCGGCAAGCTGCCGGTCGTCCTGTTCACCGCGGGCGGTATCGCCACCCCGGCCGATGCCGCGATGCTGATGCAGCTCGGCGCGGAGGGCGTGTTCGTCGGCTCGGGCATCTTCAAGGCAGGCGACCCCGCGAAGCGCGCCGAGGCCATCGTCAAGGCCACCACGTTCCACGACGACGCCGACATGATCGCGAAGGTGTCGCGCGGCCTGGGCGAGGCGATGGTGGGGATCAACCTCGCGGACGTGCCGGCAGGACAGCGCCTGGCCCAGCGCGGTTGGTGACATAGAGCTCGATCTCGGCGTGGTGTCCGTTGCTGTGCGCCAACCGCGCGTCGCAGGTGATCAGCGGGATCCCGAGCTGTTCCGCAAGGTTCTCGGCTGCGGCGCGGGTGCGGAGTAAGGTGTACGTCTCGTCATCGAGCTCGCGAACCTGCATGTTCTTGGGCGCGCACGTCGCCTCGCGTCCTGACCCACGACGCTGCCACCTCCAGCAGCAGCGCCGCGGCCGCGCCGGACGCCACCGCGATGACCATCGCCTCGATGTTGCCCGGGTCCAGGGCGAAGAACCGCCGCGTCCAGTCGTCGAGGAGGTCGTAGACCATGCACCCCGCGACGACGACGAGCATGACGACCTTCCACGGCGTGTACGGGCGGCACACGATGGCCAGGACCCACAGCGCCGCCAGGAACAGCGTGACCACGGCGGCGGTGCGGCTCTCGTCCACGGTGGGCGCCGCCGTGGCTAGCACGACGAGGTAGGTGGTGAACGTCGCGACTGCGGTGATCACCCCGGCTGGCAGTGCCATCCGCATCACCCGTCGCACGAACCCGCCCCTCGCGCGCTCCGAGTTCGGGGCCAGCGCGAGGAAGAACGCCGGCACGCCGATCGTCAGATACCCGATGAGCGTGAGGTGGCGCGGCAGGAACGGGAACGGCAGCCCGGAGATCCCGACGAGAACCGCGAGCAGCACCGAGTACACGGTCTTGGTGAGGAACAGGTTGGCGACGCGCTCGATGTTGCCGATCACCCGCCGCCCCTCGGCGACGACGTAGGGCAGCGCGGCGAACCGGTCGTCGAGCAGCACGATCTGCGCGACCGCGCGGGTGGCGGGGCTGCCGGAGCCCATCGCCACCCCGATGTCGGCCTCCTTGAGGGCGAGGACGTCGTTCACGCCGTCGCCGGTCATCGCGACGGTGTGACCTCGTGACTGCAGCGCGAGCACCATGTCCCGCTTCTGCGCCGGTGTGACGCGGCCGAAGACGCTCCGGCTCTCGAGCGTCTCGGCGAGCGCGTCGGGGTCTTCGGGCAGGTCACGGGCGTTGCAGGGACGGTCGGCGCCGGGCAGGTCGAGGGACGACGCGACGGCGCCGACGGACCGCGCGCTGTCCCCCGAGATCACGGTGACCCGGACGTCCTGCTCGGCGAAGTAGCGCAGGGTGCCGGGCGCATCGTCGCGGATGCGCTGCTCCAGCACGGCGAGGGCCACGGGCTCGATGTCGCCGGGGGAGCCGGTGACGGGTCCGTCGCTGCGGGCCAGCAGCAGCACGCGGAGCCCCGCGGCGCCGAGCTCGTCGACCTGCGGCAGCACCACGCTGCCGGCGGGGAGCAGCACGTCCGGGGCGCCGAGCACCCAGTCGCCGTGGCCCTCGAAGCTCACGGCGCTCCACTTGCGGGCCGAGGAGAACGGGACACCTGCGGTGCGCCGCCAGTCGGGCGCGTCGGGGCAGGCCTCGGCGAGGGCGGCGAGGCTGGCGTTGGGCCGCGGGTCGGCGGCGGCGACGGCGGCGAGCACGGCGCGAGCGTCCGCGGCTCCGCCGACGTTTCGGATCTCGGCGAGCCGCATGCCCTTCTCGGTGAGCGTCCCGGTCTTGTCCGCGGCGACGACGTCGACCCGCGCGAGCCCCTCGAGGGCGGGGAGCTCCTGCACGAGGCAGTTCCGCTTGCCGAGGCGCACGACGCCGACCGCGAACGCGATGCTGGTGAGCAGCACGAGGCCCTCGGGGACCATCGGCACCAGCGCGGCGACCATGCCGCGGATCGCGTCGTCCAGCGGCTGCTCGGCGCGGAACTGGCTGTAGATCACCAGCGCCCCGGCGGGCAGCAGCACCCAGCCGATGACCCGCAGGATCCGGTCGATGCCGGAGCGCAGCTCGGAGCGGACCAGCGTGAAGCGGCTGGCCTCCTCCACGAGCCGGGCGGCGTAGGCGTCGCGCCCGACCCTGGTCGCGCGGTGGGTGCCGGTGCCCGCGGTGACGAAACTGCCGGAGAGCAACCGGTCGCCCTCGTTCTTGCCGACCGGCTCGGCCTCGCCCGTGAGCAGCGACTCGTCGACCTCGAGGCCGTCCGCCGCGACGACCACGCCGTCCACGACGACCTTGTCGCCGGCGCCGAGGTCGATCATGTCGTCGAGCACAACCTGCCGCGGGCTCAGCTCGATGATCGCACCCTCCCGGCGGACCCGGGGCTTCGCCTCGCCGACGATCGCGAGACGGTCGAGGGTCCGCTTGGCCCGCACCTCCGCCGCGATGCCGATCGCGGTGTTCACGATGATCACGAAGCCGAACAGGCCGTCCTGGATCGGCCCGACGACGAGGATGACTGCGAACAGCACGCCGATGATCGCGTTGAAGCGGGTGAGGACGTTGGCCCGGACGATCTCGCCGACGCTGCGGCTGGTGCGTGCGGGAAGATCGTTGGCCGCACCGCGCCGGACCCGGTCGGCCACCTGGTCCGCGGTGAGCCCGCGCTCGACGTCGACCTCGGAGAGCAGGCGGCCCTCGGTGGCGGACACCCCCCGAGCGTAGCCAGCGGATCGGGGCGCGAATGTGGCACGGGCGACCACTTCCGCGCCCCGATC
>JALYQB010000438.1 GCA_030856045.1 Actinomycetota bacterium | reverse complement strand
GGCCGTCATCGTCGCGGTTGTCGCCACGTTCGCCGGGGTCGAGGTCAGCTACCGGCTCGTCGAAAGTCCCAGCCATCGGCTCGCCCGCTGGCTGTCGCATCGCGGCCGACCGGCGGGTCGCCTGCAGAAAGCGGATGACGGTCGGCAGACCGACGCCGTCATCGAACGCCGGAGCGCTCAGCGTCCCCGGCACGCCGCCGTGACTCGGGCAGGCGCCGCCGAGCAAGCCTTTCCCGGCTCCGACACACCGCTCGCGCCGGCAGCTGCTGCGCCCAGCACCTCCGGTGAGCCGGTCAGCCCAACTGCAGCCGAACCACCGCGGCCCAGTACCGGAGCGGGCGCCGGGGCAAGTCGGCGACGATGACGTCGAACGCCAGGCACACCACTGCCCGCGCGCGAGCCTTCAATGCCTGCGCGGGCCAGGCGCTGTCTGCGCATCACGCTGTGCCTTTGTTGCCGAGACTTTCTTGCGGCGACGTAGCCTGATGGCGATCACCAGGGTTGCGGTGAGCAGGATGATGTCCTTGAGGACGTACTGGCCCTCGAGTGTCGGAGCGTGATACGGGCCGCTGAACAGCCGCTCGGGAAGCAGCACGACCGGTGAGAGGATTCCGACTACCCACAGCGCCAGCAGATAGATGATCAAGCGCAGTCCCCAGCCGGTGATCAGAGACAGTCCGATGCAGCATTCCACCGTCGCGAACAGGACGAGCGCCACGCGGCCGGGCAGCAGTTCGAAGGTCAGCAGCTGGGTGGTCTTCATGACCAGATCCTCAGCCGGGCTGATACCCGGGAAGTACTTCAAGATGCCGAACCCGAAGATCACCGCCCCCATACTGATGCGCAGCAGGGCAATGCTGTAGCGCTGCAGCCAATGGTGGATGATTGCATCGAGGTTGTTCCCCAGGATGCGAGAGGTGAGGGTGGCACTCTGGTGCGTCTGCAGCGTCGGCTCGACATTCACGGTCATGGCGCCGGTAGGGCTGCACTCGGCGGTGACGATGCTGTGCTCGGCACCGTCATCGGTGAACACCCGGACGGGGCTGGCCGGGTCGAGGTCGTCGTCCAGGCGGACCAGCTGGCTGGCCCTCGGCGGGGGGGTAGTCATGTCTGCTCCTGATGTACGTAGTTAATAGAAACTACGATGTACGTGGAGCCAAACGATGTCAAGCGACTTTCAGGCACGTCACGGCGGCCGTGTCGCCGAGGGACCAGCCGATCTTGCGCAGGACCCGCTCCACGAACCGAAGCAGCTGGCCAGTACCGCAACGGCCGCCGGTCGGGTCGCACCCTCCCGGCCGGCGGCCGCGGATCGGATGGTTCAGGGCAGGCGGGGGCCTGCGGCGGCGGCCGCCGTGAGTCCGTTGGCGGCGATGTCGTTGGCGATGTCGAGACCGAGCCGGACCCCGCCGACGTTCTGCGTGAGGTCGATCTCGTCGGCCTCGTTGACGGCGAAGGCGTCGAACACCCAGTGCACACCGAGGAAGACCCGGCTGCGGGCGTTCTCCTCGATCGCCTGCCACAGGCCGTCGGGGAAGTTTCGTGCGTGACGCGGCCGGACTGTTCCGGTGTTGTCGACGCTGATCCCGTTGAGCTCGTCGGAGACGAACGCGAGCTCCTCCTCGTGCTTGTCCGAGCGGTCCTCGCCTCTGTCGTAGAAACGCTTGACGGACTGGAAGACCGCCGCGCCGAACGTCGCGTGGCCCGACGGGTAGGCCGGGAAGTTCGGCGAGCAGTTCTTCTGGCCCACGTTGTTCGTCTTCGGCGCACCGAGCGGGAGCCAGCCGGGGTCGGCGTCTGGGTCCAGGACGTTGCCGCCCACTGCGGTCGGACCCGTGGAGGGGTCGTGCTCCCGGATCCCCAGCACCGGGCGCCACACGTCGTAGAAGTACTTGTCGTCCCAGGCCAGGATGCCCGCATCAGCCATCGCCGCATTGACCAGCGCGAACAGCCGGGCGTTCGCGGCGATGTCGTTGGCTAGCGCATCCGCGATCTGGCGAACGATCTGGTTGTAGTGCCGCGGCGGCGTGCCGAGTTCCTTGGCATTGTCGTAGGCCCAGTACACTCCGATGAGGGTCTCGGTGGGGGTGCGAGACGGCAGGAGGTCGGGCGGCAGCGTCCCGATGAGTTGCGGGGCGATGCCCTTGCTGCGCACCTGGCGGAGGGCTTGGATGTACTCCGCGCTGCCCAGCTGTGGGGGCTCATCGAGGTGGTGGCGGGTGTTCACGGCGAAGTTGCGCGACCGGGAGCCGTAGAACGGCGCGTAGAAGCCCTGGTCTGGATTGTCCGGGTCTTGGCGATGCCGCCCACGGGCGACCGAGGAAGCGTAGCCATCGGCGCCCAGACCGGGATCGTTCTGGCGGAGGGCGAGGATGGCCGCGGCCACCGCCAAGCCGAAGTCATGCCCGTCC
>JALYQB010000425.1 GCA_030856045.1 Actinomycetota bacterium | reverse complement strand
GACCTCGACCGCGTCCTTGACCTCGTCTTCGACCTCGCCAGCGTCCTCGACCTTGCCCTCGACCGCGACCTTGCCCTTGCCCTCGACCGCGACGTTGCCCTCGTCCGCGACGTTGCCCTCGACCGCGTCCTCGACCACGTGATGGGGAGTGCGCTGTCACATGCTCTTACTCGCGTCCTTAACCAGGGCACATCTACTTCCACCGCGTCTGTCGAGTTCTCACGTGCATTAGTCGAAGAGACGGGCATCGCTGGAGCTACATACGTCGTGTCCCTGGACACATTGGCGGATAGGGTCCACAGTGGGCGAGGGGATCTACTGGAACTCCTCGGGCCATCGGACGAAGCGGCCCTGCTCCCATGGGTCTACCAGGTCGCCAGCAATCTCGAAAAGACCGCGCTGCCGATATTCACCCGGCAACAGCCTCTTACCTCGGATACCGCAACCGCCTTACGGCTCGCAGCACTCTGCCTGGCCGCCGAAGCCGACGTACGCGATGCAAACCAACTCGGCGACACTTTCCGCGAGATCGCAGCCGGAGTGACCCTCCTCGAACGACGTGCCAACGGCCAGACGCTACCGACGGAAACGATCATCCTCGCTGTCACGTGAGTGCAGCCCGTGCCCAACCGACCGGTCTGTGAGCCCAAGACCCGAACGGATGTCATCGGCGCTGGAATACTTGCCTGTCACCCTGGATCGGGGCCGCATTCCGGAGGCGCGCTGCCGATGCTGAATGGGCTGAACCTCCACCGGCATCCTGCGCGGTACGCACTGGTTCGGTCAGGTCGCAGTCGCCGGCGACCAGGACGGCGGTGCGGCAAGCGCCTCGCTGGGCCAGGCGGACCAGGTCCAGCGTTGCTCCGGCGCTCCACCAGGTGGCCCAGCCGAAGCTACACACCGGGGGTGAAGCAGATCGGCGTCGAGGATCCGGCGTTGCTCGTCTGATCGGACGGCACGCGAATGGACACCCCGATGCGACTTCTGACCTCCCTGACCGGGAGGGCTCGGCTACACCAGCCGCAGGATGATGATGCGCTGCCGGTCGTGAACGACGGCGTGCACGATCAGACCCGCCCCGTCGCCGTAGACCGTGGTCCACTGGTCAGTCCGCTCGTCATGCCCACCCGCAGGCTGGCGCGGGTTCGCCAGCAGCTGCTCGATGCGGACGTCAACCAGCTCACGGAACTCGGTCGGGAGGCTGTCGTACTGCTCGCGCGCGATCTCCAGCCACACCAGGCCAGGCCGTAGCGCGGCATCTACAGCCGGACCCAGTCTCCGCGCTCGTCGCGGGCGAGCAGACCGGCGAAGTCACCGGTCTTGGCTCGGGCGACCTGCGCCTGCTCCTGCTCGGACAGCGGGTTTGCCCGGATCACCGCGACTCCCCACCACCGATCAAGCACCGCATCGGCGGGGGCGAGATCCAAGGTCTCCGCAGCGCGCCCGATGGCTTGGCCCAGCTCAGCCTCGAACGCCTCGCACTCATCCGGGGCGAACTCGGCCAGCGCCGCCCGGATCGCCGGCCCGGAACGCCTGATCTTCATCGTCGCCGCAGTCATCCGCCGAGTATCCGCCCGACTGGTCTCGGCCCGTCGGAGGGGATCGGCCAACGGCGCGGCGCAGACACCGGACCGCATCCAGATCTACGTTGCCGCTGACTGGCATGCAGTCCGGGCCAGGTCAGCGCCGGAGGCGTGGTGCGGTTCCATTGCTCGTCCAGCACGGCGTCGATCTCCTCCGAGATGTCCGGGATCTCGAGACGCTGCAGGATCTTCGCCGTTCTCAGGTCGGCTTTGACACTCGCCCGGTGCAGCTTGTAGAGGGTGTCACCGTACCCGCCCTCGACGTCGGCCAGGCGTGCCTCGAGCGCGAGGATCCGACGTTCGAGGGTCTGTAGTGAAGCCACGCCGGTCTCTCCTGGGTTGAGGGGCGGGCGGGTCCGGGGCGACCGGAGATCGGCCGCTGTCATGGCCGCAGAGCCTACCCAGACCACAGGCGATGCATCGTCCGATGGCCGGCGGGGAAGCACGGAAAGGGACGGCGACGGCTCGGGTGGACGTCGACGGGTCAACGTCCGGGCGTCCGCCGATGCCTGAGACGACGTTCGACGTCGGGCCCGTTCGCGCTGCGGGGCGGCCTCCCGGCTGTTGACGGCGTGCGCGACGCTAGTTGGTCGGGCTACGCGGGCAGGTCGAGCCGGCCGCTCGTCACCGCGTCGAGGAAGGCTTGTCCCTGGGCGGCGGTGACTGCCAGCATCGGGGAGGCAGCCAGTTTCGAGTCGCGGATGCCGAGCATCGTGGTTGTCCGCGCGATCTCGACGCATTGGCCGGTCGCCCCGCTGTAGCTGGCCGTGCGGAACGTCGCGTGCCGCAGCTCGTTGTGGGCTTGGTCGTTCATGGTCTGACCTCCTTCATGGCGCGCTCGATGATCGCCCGCGAGTCCTTCTGGGTTGCGGCCAGGGCATGCAGTCGGCCCAGGATGCGCTCGTAGCGGGCGACCTCGGCGGGGTCGTCGCAGTATACGCCGGTGGTCACGAGCTCGTGATAGACCACGCCGGGGTCACCGACCATCTCGGGCGGGAACTTCAGCAGGATGAACGTCCCGCCTTGCTGCGCCATGTGCGCCCCGGCATCCAGCGGCAACACCTGAATGTCGATCCGCGGTCGGTCCGACAGGAGCAGCAGGTGCTCGAGTTGGCGGTAGGTGACGTCGGGTCCGCCGCGTCGGCGGTAGAGCACGGACTCGTCGAGCACTGTCCACAGCCGTACCGGGTTGTCCGGTCGGTCGAGGACGTGTTGGCGGGTCATGCGCAGCTCGACGCGCTGGTGGACCTCCTCGTCGGTGAGGTCGGGGTCGGCACGGATGACTGCCTCGGCGTACTCCGGGGTCTGCAGGAGCCCGGTGACCAGCAGTGCGTCGAAGCTGGACAGCTCGGCGGCGCCGGCTTCGAGGTTGAGGAACAGGTCGAACCATTTGGGGACGGCGGCGCCGAGCACGGCCCACCAACTCGGTCCCTTCTTCGCGGCGGCGGCCAGCAGCAGCTCACGGAAGAACTCGACCCGCTCGGGCACGCCGTAGAGGGTGAGCAGGATCTCCATGTCGCTGGGCGACGGGAGCCGCTGGGCGCTCTCCAGCAGGGAGACGTGCTGGGCGGTACGTCCGATCCGCTTCGCCGCGATCTGCTGGGTGATCTTCGACTGCGCGCCGGTTCGGAGGCGCTGCAGCTCCAGCGCGATGGCGCGCTTGATGAGGGCTCGGCTCCAGGAGGTGTACGGCGGTGGCTGCGCGGGTGTGGCCACAGAGGTCTCCTTCGAGAGGCTCTTGACAGCGTTGCATCAACAGTGTTGTATCAACTATCGCTAGGTACACGGCAACGCGGTGAACCTAGTCCAGACCAGGGGAGCGGTGTTCAGCACCTCCCGACGCGCCGCCGAGCGCCGCTTCCCTGGTCTCACAGACGGCAGCGGCCCCGGCGCGGACCCCGAGCTGTACCGGGGTCGCTGTCTTCCAACCCCGCTTTCGGGGGACGAGATGGCGTGTGTCCCACTTGCCGCTAGCTGACCGGCGTGTCCCAGTCGAGCTGCCGGCCGATGTCCGCGACCGGCCGCGCCGACGGCCTCACACCTGCCCGCGGTGGACTGCCGCTCATGCTCGCGCTCGCGGTCGTGTTGGCCTCCACCCGGTCGCGCCGGAGCCGCTCGTACGCCTGCGAACCCACCCGCCGGATCCGGTACGTCCCGCAGCGTCTTGGCGAGGACCACGGCGTCCTCCAGCGCCATCGACGCGCCCTGTCCGGTGGCCGGTGAGGCCGCGTGTGCGGCATCCCCGATGATGATCATGCCGTCGCGGTGCCAGGTGCGGACACCGGCCAGGTCGTAGGCATTGGTCACGAGCACCCGTCGTCCGAGACCGGGGCGAACTACCACGTGCCCTCCCGCTCGGTGACGAGGTAACCGAACGCTGCGTCGCCCCGGCTCGCCACGCCACTAGGACCTGGAGTGCGGTCCTCACCGCGGTGCAGTCGACGTGACACGTGCCCCCAATGCCGCGTTCGCCTCATCAGATGAGGCCAACGCGGCATTGGGGACATCTCGGCACTGCGAATGCCGCGTTCGCAACAGCGGCGACAGGAAGCGGCCCCCAGCATGCTCGTGAGTGGCGTTGCGAGTCCCGCACGAAGTGGATGCGATCGGGATCGCCGGACACCCCGGTGTCGTCGGCGTAGCCATAGAACACCCGCTGCCCGACGTAGCGCGGCGTCGCGCCGTCCGGGTCGAGCACGCTACGGACTGTGGAGCGCAGGCCGTCGGCGCCGATCAGCAGGTCGGCGGACGTTCGGGTGCCGTCCGCGAAGGTCGCGGTGGCGATCTCGGTGCCGTCGGCGCTGCTCACCCGCATGGTCCGCAGCGGCGCGCTTGCCTCGGCGACCACGTCGTCCGCGTCGATCTGCTGGAGGGCGCGCATCCCGTTCTCGGCGAGCGTGAGGAACGCACCCGCGTCTGCACTGCTCTCGGGGTGGGCCTCGTGGACGATGACGTCGATGCCCGCCTTGTCCAGCGCGAGCGCCGCTGCTGCTCCGGCGATCCCGCCCCCCACGATCAGCACCACACTCCGACCGTAGCGCTACCCGAAGAACCGATATGCGCGGACCACCGACGCCGCGCGACATCACCATCACCAGTCCCTGATCGCATCACGCCGGGGGGACCGCTACGCTGCCTCGCACGCTGATGGTGGTGACGTGACGGGAGGTGCCGGAGCGACATGGAACCAGACCCGGGGCTGTGGAACTCACCGGAGTCGCGTCACGCGCTGGCGCGGCACGACTTCAAGACGCTGTTCGGGTATCTGACACGCCCAGGTGGGATGACGCAGCGGCAGTTGGCCGCACTCTTGGGCCGCTCGCAGTCGGAGATACATGACATCGCCAAGAAAGATCGCAAGGTGCAGGCGTATGCCACCCTCGTCGATTTTGCGGAACGGTTGCACATACCGCGCGGCTACCTGGGCCTAGCGTACGATGTGACGGTAGAGGCAGACACGGGTGAAGATCCGCGCGAAGAGGTACCGGAAAGCGAGCGTGACGCAATGGACCGCCGGCGGTTTGTGGCGAACGCGGCGGCGCTGGTGTTCGGAAGTCCTGCCCTCGGGGCTGTCACCGAGTTCGTCATCCCGCCCACGAGCACCCCGACCTATTCGCGCGCAGGGCAATCTGACATAGCCCGAGTAAGGTCCCTCAGCTCCCTGTGCTGGCGACTCAATGGTACTCACGGCGGGGGGAGTTGCGCCGATGTCATCAGCCGGGAGCTGCCGGACGCCTATCGGCTGCTGAGTGCTACTGTACCGGCATGCGGGACACGGTGAGGCTTCCGCTGTTCATGGCGGTATCGGAAGCGCACATGGTCGCCGGATGGTCACGGGCGGACACGGGGGACTTCACCACGGCGAGGGCGATGTTCGCCCGCGCGCTCAAGATAGCCGAAGAGGCATACAAGGATCAGGAGCCGACCCGCGCGCGCGTCGATCACCTAGTGGAATACTACGGCCCGGAAGGCCGGGAAGTTCAAGCTCTGATAGCATCTATACTGCTTTTTCAGGCTCATCTGTACGGTACGACAGGCGACGCTCAGGACATGCTGAAACTCGTTCAGCTGGCGGAGTTCGTGGAACTCCACGGGATCACTACTTCCGAGGCTGCGATTCACAGCGCGTGGGGGCACGCGCAACTGGGGAACCGGCGGCAAGCCGTCAGTGAGATCACGCGGGCGCAGGACCTGTACGCGAAACATCGGACGGACCAGGTGCTGCCGCCGTGGCTTGCGGGCTATAACGCTTTGGGACCGGTGGCCGTCACGGAGTCAACCTACCGAGAGCTGGCGACACAAGAT
>JALYQB010000418.1 GCA_030856045.1 Actinomycetota bacterium | reverse complement strand
CGGTCGCGCGCTCGGTCAACCTCACTCCGGACCTGGACCCCATCCCCGAGCCGGGAGCCCTGCGGCGAAGCGACGGGACAAGCGTCTACCGCCACGCCGGCAGCGACCACTACACCAGCCTCCGTGTTCTGGAGGCCGAGCAGCGGATCACCTCGGCCGCCGGCCGGGCTGGCGGTGCCGCCCTGGCTCCTGAGGAGGCTCAGCTCGCGGTGCTCGAGGCCTCCCTGCACGGGGTGGGCCTCAACCGCGGTCAGGCGGACCTGGTCCTGGCGCTGGCCTCCAGCGGTCGCCGGGTGCAGCTCGTCCTGGCACCAGCAGGTTCCGGGAAGACCACAGCGATGCGGGTCCTCGCTGACGCCTGGCGTGGCCACGTCGGTCCGGTGGTCGGACTTGCGTCGTCCGCGGCCGCTGCCACAGTGCTCGCCGAAGCGACCGGCGTACCATCCGAGACGCTGGCCAAGCTCGTCCATGACCTTGACCACGGACGCCGGTCGTCACTCACCGAGGCGATCGGCCCCGACACCCTCGTCGTGGTCGACGAGGCCGGTATGGCGGACACGCTCACCCTTGACCGCGTCATCACGTACACCCTGGACCGGGGCGCCTCGATCCGCCTCATCGGCGACGACCAGCAGCTCGCCGCCGTCGGCGCCGGGGGCGTGCTGCGGGACATCGCCACCGCCCACGGCGCCATACGCCTGGCTGAGGTGGTCCGGTTCGCCGACCCCGCTGAGGCCGAGGCAACCCTGGCGTTGCGGGCCGGGGACGCCTCCGCACTGGGTTTTTACCTCGACCGGGACCGGGTCCACGTCGGGGACCTGAGCATCGGCGTCGAGGCCGTCTTCAACGCGTGGTCCCGGGACCGCGCAAACGGACGGGACTGCCTCATGCTCGCACCGACCCGCGAGCTCGTCGCCAGCCTCAACATCCGCGCCCGCGCCGCGCGGCTGGGTGGCGGCGCACCTGGCCGCGAGGTGGTCCTGGCCGACGGTGCCCACGCCTCCGCTGGAGACATCGTCATCACCCGGCGCAACGACCGACGGCTGGGCGTCGGCAGGACCGACTGGGTCAAGAACGGTGATCGGTGGACCGTCACCGCGGTCGACGGCCGCGCCGTGAGCGTCCGTCACCTCAAGTCCGGGCTGCGGACGAAGTTGCCGGTCGGCTATGTCGCCGAGCACGTCGAGCTCGGGTACGCCGCGACCGTCCACGCGGCTCAAGGGCTCATTGTCGACACTGTGCACGGCATCATCACCGGGCAGGAGTCCCGACAGCTGCTCTACACCATGCTCACTCGTGGGCGGCACGAGAACCACGTGTATGTCGTGTCGTCCGCTGACGGAGACGGGCACCTGCTGCCGTTGACCGAGACGACCAGCCCGGCCACGGCGACCGAGCCCCTGCAGAACGTGCTCGCACGCGACGGTGCCGCGGTCTCGGCGAGCACCGAAAGGGCACGAGCGGCCAACCCGGCGGTCCTTCTCCACGACGCGGCAGCCAGGTACGAGGACGGCCTCCTCGCCGGTGCCGAAAACCTCCTCGGCCCCGCCTGGAGCGACCACGTCGAGTCTGCTGCCGACGCGCTGGTCCCAGGCCTCACCCACGCCTCGGCCTGGCCCAGTCTGCGTGCTCACCTGGCGCTCACCCAGGCCGATGGACGCGACGCCCTCGAGGCCCTCACGGTGGCGATGACCTACCGGGGGCTCGGCGACGCGGATGACCCTGCTGCCGTCCTGCTCTCGCGTCTTGACCGCAAACCCGCAGGCGGTCCCCTCCCGTGGCTGCCCGCCATCCCGGAGCGGCTCACCGCCGATCCCTCCTGGGCCGGTTACCTCACCGCCCGTGCGGAACGTGTGCGGGCGGTGGCCGCCCAGGTGCGTCAGGGAGCCACCACCGAGCAGCCGTGGGCTAGGGAAGCGCTGATCTTTCCGAGGCACGGGGTGGCGTCCGGGCCTGGTGGGCGGCTGGCCGGGATGATGTAGGTGTGGTCATTGAGCAGCCCAGCTTCACCGATATCGAGTACGGCAACCGGCGGCGGGTCTCTCGCCGCGAGAAGTTCCTGGACACGATGGACCAGACGGTCCCGTGGCAGGCGTGGGTGGCGGTGATCGAGCCGCACTACTACCAGGACCGCAAGGGCAAGCGGGGCCGTAAGCCGGTGCCGCTGGAGACGATGCTGCGGATGTATCTGCTGCAGGTCTGGTTCTCGCTGTCGGACGAGGGGGTGGAGGAGGCGATCTACGACTCCTACGCGATGCGCCGCTTCATGGGCCTGGACTTCGCGATCGAGCAGGTGCCTGACGCGACGACGCTGCTGCACTTCCGGCACCTGCTGGAGGAGCACGACCTGGGCCAGAAGCTGCTCGCGGCGCAGAACGAGATCTTTGAGCAGCAGGGGTGGATCATGCGCGGCGGCTCGATCGTGGACGCCACGATCATCGCCGCGCCGTCCTCGACGAAGAACGCCACCGGGAAGCGGGATTCGCAGATGCACCAGACGAAGAAGGGCAACCAGTGGTACTTCGGCATGAAGGCCCACATCGGCGTCGACGCGGGCACGGGGTATGTGCACTCGGTGTCCGCGACCGGCGCCAACGTGCACGACCTGGACCAGGTCACCCACCTGGTCCGGGACGATGACGAGGTGGTCTACGCCGATGCCGGTTACCAGGGGGTTGAGAAACGACCGGACGTCACCGCCAGCCAGGGCCTGTCCGGGGTCGAGTGGCGGATCGCGGCCCGCAAGGGTGCGTTGGCCGCGATGCCTGGCCCGGACCGGGCCATCGCCTCTGCTCAGGCCGGGGTGCGGGCCAAGGTCGAGCACCCGTTCCTGATCGTCAAGCGCGACTTCGGGTTCGTCAAGACCCGCTACCGCGGCATCGCCAAGAACCTGAACCACCTGAACATGCTGTTCGCCTCGGCGAACTGGTTGATGCGCGGCCGGGCCCTCGCCCTGACCGGGTGAGGGCCCGGCGCCAGCCTGCCCGGAACCGGCCCACAGGCCCCGAACCAGGGGCACAGGGCCAGTCCAAGGACCGAATCCATGGCCTCATCGGCCCTTGACGTCCCCTCCGGCAGCCTCACACCCGCAGAAGCCTCCAGATCAGCGATTCC
>JALYQB010000410.1 GCA_030856045.1 Actinomycetota bacterium | reverse complement strand
ACCCGGTGCAGCCCGGCGCCGGGGTCCGGTGCCTCGTGCGGCCCGGCGACGACGTCTGCGCCGGTCAGCCGCTGCTCGAGCTGCACACCGACACCCCGGACGCCGTGCCTGCAGCGCTGGCGGCGCTGCGGGGCACGCTGCGGATCGGGCACGTCGTCGCGGCGGAGCCCCTGGTGCTCGACGTCCTGCGCTGATCAGGGCTGCCCGGCCTGCTCCGTCTCGTCCTCGGTGGTCTCGCTCGCCTTGGGGGCGGCCTTACGGGTCCGGCGCGGGGCGGGCCGTGGTGCGGGCTGGGCGGCTGTCGACCCGCCGGCGCCCAGGGTGAGCTCCGCGAAAGTGGCCATCGCCTCGTCGAGCTGGGCCTCGTGCCGGAGCTCGGACTCCCGGTTCGCGCTGCGGACGAGCGAGGAGAGCGCCTCCGCGTCCGGGCGGTCACCGAGGGAGCTGCCGAGCTCGGCGAGCCGGGTGGCGATTCCGCCGTCGAGGCGCTCGCGGACCGGGCCGTGCACGGTGCTCGGCATACCGTCGAGGCGCGAGTCCTGCTTGTCCAGGTGGTGGTCGAGGTCGTCGATCCCACCCATCCGGCCCGCGACACCCTCGAACCGGCCCGCCACGCCGTCGAGCCTCCCGCCGAGCTCCGCGAACGGCTTGGCAAGCCGGTCGACGATCGCGTCCACCGTGCGGGTGAGCGCGACGAGTGCGCCGTCCTGCGCCTCCAGATCTCGTCGAGAGCGTCGAGAACCTGCTGCTGCTCGGAGTCTCGGATCTCCTGGTCACGTGGGGGGCAGCGCTTTCTGCCGGGCGGATCTCGGCGTCGCGCAGCCTAGCCCGAGTTTCCGACGATCATGGTCTTCTGAAGCTTGATCACGGCCTGGCTTGACGCGTTTCCCCTGATGACACGCCAGCCCGATGCTTGATTTGATCTTGATTTCAGCGTATGACCTAATTCCGTGGCGAGCCTGTATCCGAAGAAGTTCGGCGGTAAGACCTACTGGTATCTGCGCGAGATGGCCCGCGTGGAGGGCAAGCCGAAGATGGTCTGCGAACGGTACCTGGGCACCGCCGCTGAGATCGGTGCGGCGATGGAAGCCAGGGATGCCGCGATGCTGCCGCAACGGACCCGGCACCTGGGGTTCGGGGACGTGGCGGCGGTCTGGGCGATGCTTTGAGAAGCTGGATGTAGCCGGCCTGGTCGATGAGGTGACCGGGGCCCGGCTGGCCGGGCTTCCGCTTTCCACGGGCACCTACCTGGCGCTGGGCGCGCTGAACCGGGTGCTGGCCCCGTGCTCGAAGCCGGCCTTCGCCGACTGGTGGAAGACCACCGCGGCGGACCGGTTCACCAAGATCCCGGCCTCGGCGCTGGATCATCGCCGGTTCTCAGACGCGATGCACGCCGTGACCGTCCAGCAGCTGGAGGAGATCCCCGGGCGGGTCGCGGTGCGGATGGTGGGCCTGTTCTGCTCCTCGGTGGCCCTGGACATGACCAACTTCGCCACCTTCATCGCCACCGGTAACGGCAAGACACCGATCGCACAGCGGGGCAAGGCCAAGCAGAAACGCACCGACCTGCGGATCGTCGGCCTGGGCCTGGTGCTCACCCGCGACGGCGGGATCCCGCTGACCTGGCACGCCTACCCCGGCGACAAGCCCGACGTCACCCAGTTCGCCACGATGACCGCCCAGCTGCGTGAGCGGCACGCCGCGGTCTGCGCCGCCACCGGTCTGCGTTACATCGGCTCGGTGCCAGCCTCGGACTGCCCGGACCTGACCGCCCTGCCCGCCGCGGCCCGCAGCGTCGTCGATGCGGGCCGGTTCGGCGGGCTGAGCGCCTACGACACCCGCCGTGAGGTCTACCGGACCCAGCGGCGCACCATCTTGACCCACTCACCCGAACCACACACCGCCCAGCGGCCGGGTTCGGCGGCACCACCCTGGCCAAGGCCGGCAAGAAACTGGCGGAGCTGGCCGCTGTCCTGGCCCGCGGCAAGACCTGCAGGCCCCGCGCCACGGTGGAGGCCGAGATCGAGACGATCACCAGGAAACCCTGGGTGCGGCGGGTGATCACCTGGCAGCTGGACGGAGAGAAACCCCGCGACCTGCGCCTTTCCTGGGACATCGACGAGAGCGCCCGCGCCGCCCTGGAAGAGGAGCTGTTCGGCAAACACGTGCTGATCACCGATCACGACAGCCGGCCCGCAGCCGAGGTGATCGCCGGCTACCGGTCCAGTCCGAGGCCGAGTTCTCCTCCCGGCAGCTCAAAGACCCGCGCGTGGTGTCATTCTCCCCCAAGTTCCACCAGACCGAGCACAACATCCGCGTCCACACCCTCACCTGCGTGCTCGCCCTCCAGATCGCCCACCTCATGCGCCGCGAAGCCCGCCACGCCGACCTGCGCCCCTCAGTCCGGGAACTGCTCAGCCAACTCACCGCCATCGGAGAAACCGTCCTGATCTACCCCACCACCGCAGGACGCCCCAAAGCCCGCCGCATGACCACCGAACTCACCACCGACCAGCAGAAACTCCATGAAACCTTCGACCTGGGCAGGTGGGCATGCCCCGAGTTAGGTCATACGCTCAACAGGCCACCACACCCTTCCTCAACAGCAAGAACGCCTCCCAGACCGCAAGATCGGAAACTCGGGCTAGGAGAGCTCCGCCGGGTGCTCGGCCTCCGCCGTCGTCAAACGGGGCCTGATCACGCGCATGAGCACCCGGGGGTGCATTAGGCTCATGGGTGAGCGCTCCAGGTTCATCACATCCAGGAGGGCGCTGTTGACAAGGCGGTCGCGCAGGGCGGCCCGTATCGCCCGGTCGAAGTACGGGGACACGATCCGGCTGCGCAGGGGTGGCCGTTCGCCCGTGCTCAAGGCCAGGTAGCGCAGGTCCTCACTGCTGGCCACCATCCACGCATCGGCGCTGGCGCGCACGCTGCTGGCCTGCAGGCGCCGGGTGAGATCGTCGGTCGACGACGTGCGCTCGAGCTCCTCGCGCAACTCGAGCGCGCCGAGCGCGGCCACGGACATCCCCTGACCGAACACCGGGTTGAGAGAACAGACGGCGTCGCCCACGACGACGAAGCGATCGGGCCAGCGCGACATCGTGTCGAAGCGACGCCGGTAGTTCCTGGAGATCGAGAACCCGCGGGCGGACGAGACGGGCTCGGAGTCCTTGAGGAACTCGTACAGGACGGGGCTGCGCAGCCCGGCGGCGAACTCGAGGAAGCCGCGGTCGTCTGTGGGCGGGCGCTCCCCGAGCCGGCCGACGAGGCTGACGTTCCAGCGGTCGCCGTCCACGGGGAGCATCATTCCGCTGCGGGTGTGGTGAGGTGGCTGGGCCTGGAGAAGCATGAGATTCCAGCCCCGGTCCTCGGGCACTCGGGCGTAGAACCGGCTCGCGTACCCGATGTCGACGGGGATCGTCATCTCGTCGGGGGTGGGATACCCCAGGTCCGCGAGCCAACGGCAGCAGTCGGACCGGCGGCCCGTCGCGTCGACGACCAGGGCAGCAGAGAGATCCTCCTCGGTTCCGGTCTGCCCGCGTTGACGGATCCGGGCGCCGATTACTGTGGTGGCGCCCGGATCGGTCAGGACCCCGCGGACCTCGACGCCGGGCAGCACGTGCACCCGCGGGTGGCGCAGTACGTGCTGCCGGACGGTCCACTCGAGGAGGTCCCGGGAGACGGACACGATCGATGTGCCGGGACGGAAGCGCTCCGACCACCCCGCCGCGGTGAGCCACAGTGCGTCGCCGGGCCAGTCGATCGGTACGGCTCCGGCGTCAAGGATCTCGCGCTGGAGCCCGGGGATCAGTGTGTCGAGCGTGCTGAGGCCTCGGCCGAGGAGCACATGGGTGTGGGGAGACTGCGGGACCCCGTTCCGGAACCCCGGCTGATCGGGAAACCCGTCACGGTCCAGGAGCGTCACCCGCTCGTAGTGGTCGGCCAGGACGAGCGCCACCAGCAGCCCCGCCATGCCCGCCCCGGTGACGAGTGCGTGCTCGCGGCCTTCGGCCGACGCTTGCGAGATCACCTTTCGACCCCCCGACGGTTCTCGGCGCTCGGCGGCGATTCGGGCGCCACGGCACCCTCCGGGACGGACACCGGTTCCCGCGCCCCCGTGATCGGTTCTTCGATCAGCATCGTCGTCCCATTCCCAGGCGTCGTCCAGGGCCGGGGCGTGAACTTCCGTGCGGCCGAAGGTGTGCACTACTGACCCGGCGAAGCGTGCGCACGTCCGGGGCTCGTCCAGCCACTCCCGTCGTGTCAACCTCAGCGGAGGACGAACGGGACGATCCGCGGGCGGGGTTATCGATGGCGTTTCGGGGCACGAACTCCGACGTGCCGGAATCCTCTGCATTGCCGAGCATCGACCTCGGCCCACCAGCAGAAGGCTTCGCGACGCTGGTGGACGTGCTCCGATGGCGCGCATGCGAGCGCCCGGAACGGCGTACCTGCACGTTCCTCGTGGACGGCGAGGAACGTGAGGACAGCATCACCGACGGCGACCTGGACGCCCGGGCCCGCGCGATCGCTTCCGCGCTGGGAGAACGGGGGCTGTGTCGCGAGCGCATTCTGCTGCTCTATCCGCCGGGCCTGGAATTGGTCGCCGCACTGATGGGGGTTCTCTACGCGGGATGCGTCGCCGTCCTCGCCCAACCCCCGGAACCGGGCCGGCCGGCCCGCACCCTGCCGCGATTGCTCTCGATCGCCGACGACGCGCGGCCGGGAGCATTGCTGACGACGTCAGCGCTGGCGACGCACCACGCCGACGCGTTCGCCGATGTCGCTGCGCTCGCCGCGCTCCCGAGGTTCACGACCGACGACGTCGACCCAGCGGGAGCGAGCGCGTGGCGTGACACGGGAACGCAGCCGGACGACCTCGCGCTCCTCCAGTACACCTCGGGCTCCACCGGCGCGCCGCAGGGCGTGATGGTGACCCACGCCAATCTGATCCACAACCTCGGGTGCATCCGACACTTCTTCGACGCCACGCCCGAGAGCCATGCCGTCATCTGGCTTCCGCCCTACCACGACATGGGGCTCATCTCGGGGATCTTCGAGTGGTTCTACGTCGGGGCCACCGTGACCCTGATGTCGCCGGGGGCCTTCCTGCACCGGCCGGGCCGGTGGCTCCGGGCCGTGTCGCGCACGCGCGCAACGCACAGTGGCGCACCGAACTTCGCCTATGACCTGTGCGTTCGCAAGGTCACGGCGGCCGAGCTCGACGGCGTGGACCTCGGGAGCTGGCACGTCGCCTGGAACGGCGCTGAGCCCGTGCGTCGGGAGACCCTGGCCCGGTTCGCGGAGGCCTTCCGCGGTCACGGCTTCCAGGAGCGGGCTCTCTCGCCGTGCTACGGGCTGGGGGAGTCCACCCTCATCGTTTCCGGGAGCCACCGGGCGGGCGTGCCCGCGCCCGCCTCGACCGGTCCGGGGTCGGGCTCGGACGCCGACGGCAGGGTCACCGGCGAGGTGGTGAGCTGTGGACGACCAGTCGGTGACGAGATCATCATCGTCGACCCCGAATACCGCACGCCGTGCGCACCAGGTGAGACCGGCGAGGTCTGGGTTACCGGGCCGAGTGTAGCCCTCGGCTACTGGAACCAGCCGGAGGCGAGCGACCTGACCTTCCGGGCGGCCCTCGCCGATGGCCGGGGCCCGTTCCTGCGCACCGGTGACCTGGGGTTCCTGCGGGCGGGCGAGCTGTATATATGTGGCCGCCTGAAGGACCTCATCATCATCCGCGGCCGGAACGTCCACCCGCACGATGTCGAGCGGTCCGTGGGCGAGGCCCACTCCGCACTACGGCCCGACGGGGCGGCCTTCGCCATCGACGGGACCGACGGCGAGCGCCTGGTAGTTGTCCAGGAGATCGACCCGGACCGGGCCGGGGAGCCCGCCGAGGTGATCGGCGCGATCCGACGGGCCGTGGCCACCAATCACGATCTGCATCCCGCCGCCGTCGCCCTCGTCGAGCCCCGGAGCATCCCGAAGACGACCAGCGGGAAAGTGCAGCGCCGTGAGACCCGGAACGCCTATCGTGCGGGCGCGCTCCCGGTCGTGGCGGACTGGATCGAGGGCACGGCGCCCACGACGGCTGCCACCGCAGCATGGGCCCACGGTGGCCGAGCCGTCAGCCGGCGCGGGGTCGAGGACTGGCTCGTCTCCGAGTTGTCCCGGCGGACCGGCGTCGAGTCCCGCCGCATCGACGTCGGCGAGCCGTTCGCCTCGTACGGCCTCGACTCCGCCGAGAGCGTCGTGATGGTCCGGGACGTGGAGGCGGCGCTCGGCACCGGTCTGTCCGAAACACTGCTCTGGGACCACCCGACGATCGCCGCCCTCGCCGAGCACCTCGCCGCTATCGCGGCAGCCCACCATGCCGACCGCCCGTCCGCGGAGGCATGAGCGATGGAGCCCATCGCGATCGTCGGAATGAGTTGCCGCCTGCCGGGCGCGGACGGCCCGGATGAGCTCTGGAGCGCCCTGCGCGCCGGGTCGGACGCCGTCACGGAGGTGCCGTCCGACCGGTGGGACCTCGACGAACTCTACGACCCCGGCGCCCAGGTGCCGGGCACGATGAGCACGCGATGGGGCGGCTTCCTCCCCCGCGTCGACCTCTTCGACCACGAATTCTTCGGTGTCTCCCCCCGCGAGGCGGCCGCGCTCGACCCGCAGCAGCGCCTGCTGCTGGAGGTGGTCTGGGAGGCACTCGAGGACGCGGGCCAAGTGCGCTCGGCGCTCGCCGGGAGCGACACCGGGGTCTTTGTGGGGATCAGCACCTACGATTACGCGCTGCTGCAGGCGACCCACCTCGACGGGATCGACGCCTACTGGGGTACGGGCAACGCCCTGAGCATCGCCGCGAACAGGATCTCCTACGTCCTCGATCTGCGCGGCCCCAGCCTCGCGATCGATACGGCGTGCTCGTCGTCGCTGGTCGCCGTGCACACGGCGTGCCAGAGCCTCGCGAGCGGGGAGTCGGATCTGGCGATCGCCGCAGGCGTCAACGTGATCCTCTCGCCCGCTGCGACGATCAATTTCTCGAAGGCCGGCGTGATGGCCCCCGACGGGCGCTGCAAGACCTTCGACGCCCGCGCCGACGGCTACGTCCGCGGCGAGGGCGCGGGCGTCGTGGTGCTGAAGCCGCTGGCCCGCGCCCTCGAGGACCGGGACCCGATACGGGCCGTCGTCCGCGGTGGCGCCGTGCGCCAGGACGGGCGCACCAATGGCCTGATGGCCCCCAACCGGGGGTCGCAGGAGGCCGTCCTGCGGGCGGCCTACCGGCACAGCGGGGTCGCGCCGGACGAGGTCGGCTACGTCGAAGCGCACGGCACCGGGACCGCGCTCGGCGACACGATCGAGGCCCAGGCCCTGGGCGCCGTGGTCGGGTGCACCCGACCCGCCGACCGCCCCTGTGTCGTCGGGTCGATCAAGTCCAACATCGGGCACCTCGAAGCGGCGGCGGGCGTTGCAGGGATCATCAAGACCGTGCTCGTGCTCGAGCACCGGGAGATCCCCGCGAGCCTGCACGTCGAAACTGAGAACCCGCGCATCGACTTCGCCCGCCTGCGCCTGCGCGTCGCACGCGGGAACGAACCGTGGCCGAACGAGGGCCCGGCACGGGCCGGGGTCAGCTCCTTCGGGTTCGGCGGCACGGTGGCACACATCGTGCTCGAGGCTGCGCCCCGCCTGGACCGCGACGAATTCGCCGATGGGCCCGGGTCGACGGGTGCGGTCCTGCTACCGATCTCCGCGCGGACGCCCGCGGCTCTGCGGAGCTCCGCGGAGCGGCTGCTCGCGGTGCTGGACTCGGACGGCGGGCCTGCTCCGGACCTCGCGGCGATCGCCCACACCGCCGCCGTCCGCCGCACGCACCACCGCCACCGGATGGCCCTCGTCGCGGACGGCAACGGCGCGGCGGCCGACG
>JALYQB010000405.1 GCA_030856045.1 Actinomycetota bacterium | reverse complement strand
CGCCGGGCCCCTGCCCGCCGGACCCGGTGATGTCCTGCCCACGGCCGCGCCGTTCGGGCCGTTCCTGCCGCTGTTCGCCGTGGGCACGCCACCCGCGAGCGGCATCGCGTTCGACTACGCCGGCCTGTTCGCGGCGAGCCCTGCGACGTTCGGGAACCTCGTCTCGGGCAACCTGTTCGGGTACACGCCGGACTTCGGCATCCTCGGCGCACCGGGCGCTGATGCGGCCGCGCAGGACGTCGCCGAGGCCGGTCGCGTGCAGGCGCTACCTGCGCAGGGTGCCGACCGCGTTGCGCTCCCCGTCCTCGCCGCGGTACTGCTGCTGTCGATGGTCACCGCTGCGCTGGCCCGATCCTGGGCGCACGGGGCCTCCCGCACGACCTGAGCCGTCCCGACCGCACCGGGTCTCCCGCAGGGGAGCCCGGTGCGGTCGCTTGATATCCTGCTCCCGATGCTGCGCCGGTAGCGCCGCGCCTCCCTCGGAGAGAGTGCGTCGGCGTCGTGCGCGGCTCACGAGACCCCTCCTGCCGCGGAGAGTCCGCGGCCGATCCAGTCCACAGGAGGTGAGTGGTCTTCATGCGTCATTACGAGATGATGGTCATCCTCGACCCGACGCTCGACGAGCGCACCGTGGCCCCGTCATTGGACACGCTGCTCGGTGTCGTGACGGTCCAGGGCGGTTCCGTCGAGAAGGTCGAGATCTGGGGCAGGCGGCGGTTGTCGTTCGAGATCCTCAAGCACACCGAGGGCATCTACGCGGTCGTGGACGTCACCTGCGAGCCGGCCACCGTCGCGGAGCTGGACCGTCAGCTCAGCCTGAACGAGTCGGTGCTGCGCACCAAGGTGCTGCGGCGTGATCCGAGCACCGCGGTCCGTCGCGGAGCTGCGCGGAGCTCGGTCTGATGGCGGGCGAGACCGTCATCACCGTGGTCGGCAACCTCACCGCCGACCCGGAGCTGCGCTTCACGCCCTCGGGCGCGGCGGTCGCCAACTTCACGGTGGCCTCCACGCCGCGGATGCTCGACCGGCAGAGCGGCGAGTGGAAGGACGGCGACGCCCTTTTCCTGCGCTGCAACGTCTGGCGGCAGGCCGCGGAGAACGCGGCCGAGTCGCTCACCCGCGGCATGCGGGTGGTCGTCCAGGGCCGGTTGCGGCAGCGCTCCTTCGAGACGCGCGAGGGCGAGAAGCGCACCGTGGTCGAGATGGAGGTCGACGAGGTCGGCCCCTCGCTGCGGTACGCCACGGCCAAGGTCAACAAGGTCAGCCGGCAGGGCGGCTCCTCGGGTGGGGGCTACGGCTCCTCCGGATCGTCGGCCGACGATCCGTGGGGCTCCGCGCCGGTGGCCGGGGCGTCGACGTCCGCCGCGTCGTCGTCCGGCGGTGGCGACACCGACGAGCCCCCGTTCTGACCTCTGTCCTCTCACGAGCCACTCAGCCTTCGAACGACTCTGGAGCCCCGTCAGTCATGGCCAAGCCACCCATCCGCAAGCCGAAGAAGAAGATCTGCATCTTCTGCAAGGACAAGGACCTCGCGATCGACTACAAGGACACGGGGCTCCTGCGCAAGTACATCTCCGACCGCGGCAAGATCCGTGCCCGCCGGGTGACCGGCAACTGCAGCCAGCACCAGCGCGACGTCGCCATCGCGGTCAAGAACTCTCGCGAGGTCGCGCTGCTGCCCTACACGTCCACCGCGCGCTGACCGGGGAAGGAGCGACGACGTGAAGATCATCCTCACCACCGACGTGCCGAACCTCGGTGGCCCCGGCGACCTCGTCGAGGTCAAGGACGGCTACGGGCGCAACTACCTGCTGCCCCGCGGCATGGCGATCGCGGCCACCCGCGGCGCCGAGAAGCAGGTGGCGACCATCCGCCGCGCGCAGGAGACCCGGCAGATCCGCGACCTGGACCACGCCCGCGAGGTGGCGGGCCTGCTCACCGGGCTCGGGCCGGTGCTGCTCACCGCCAGGGCCGGGCAGAAGAAGGGCGCCCAGCAGGACGGGACACCGGGCGGCAAGCTGTTCGGCTCGGTCACCCCGGCGGACATCGTCGCCGCGGTCCGGTCCGCAGGCGGCCCTGTGCTCGACAAGCGGGCCGTCGACCTGGGTGGGCACATCAAGACCACCGGCCAGTACGACGTCACCGTGCGCCTGCACCCCGAGGTCTCGGTGACCGTCCCGGTCGAGATCGCCGCGGGCTGACCGCACCGCCTGTCCCCCGAACGCCCCGTTCGCCTCATCCAGTGAGGCCAACGGGGCGTTCGCCTCACCCGGTGCCCAGGGACGGCCTTGACCGCGACATGGATGCTTGTCGCGGTCAGGAGGGGGTCGCGGACAGCGACAAGCATCCATGTCGCGGTTACCGAAGCGCGCTGTTGGTGACACGCCCGGTGAGGGGTGCGGACGGGACACGCCGGGTGGTGACCAACTCTTTTTATCCACATCCGGTCAACAGGCTTTGAGCTGCGGTGATGCGGAAAACTAGCGAAGTTGTCCACAGGTTGTCCCCAGTTGTCCACCGTTGAGAGGGTCGCCGGTGCACCACTTCCGGCGCCGGTCCCCAGGCTGTCCCCAGGCCGTCCACGGGGTGGGTCGCCGCGGCTTGCCGCAGCGCGAGGGAGAGCCCTAGCCTTCGCCGTCGCGCCGGGTCGACGGCCGTCGGCGCGCACCGGTTCTCGCGCGACTGTCGGTGACATCGGGTAGAACGTGTGTTCGATGTGGTCGAGTGTTCGAGCGAGGGAGGTGGCGGCCAAGTGGCGGTGGTGGACGACCGGGCGACGCGCGTGGGTGATCAGTTCGATCGCCAACCCCCGCAGGACGTCACCGCGGAGCAGTCCGTGCTCGGCGGGATGCTGCTGTCGAAGGACGCCATCGCCGACGTCGTCGAGGTGCTGCGCCCCGGTGATTTCTACCGCCCCGCCCACCAGGCCGTGTACGACACCGTGCTCGACCTCTACGGCCGGGGCGAGCCAGCCGATCCGATCACCGTGTCCGCGGAGCTGGAGCGGCGCGGTGAGCTCGCCAGGGTCGGCGGGGCGCCGTACCTGCACACGCTGATCGCGACGGTGCCGACCGCGGCGAACGCCGGCTACTACGCCGAGATCGTCGCGGAGAAGGCGGTGCTGCGGCGGCTGGTGGAGGCGGGCACGCACATCGTGCAGCTGGGCTACCACGGAGCCGACGGCGCGGACGTCGACACGGTGGTCGACCGCGCGCAGACGGCGATCTACGACGTCACCGAGCGGCGCATGAGCGAGGACTACATCGCGCTCGAGGAGCTGCTGCAACCGACGATGGACGAGATCGACGCGATCGCCTCACACGGCGGCGCGTCCTCGGGCGTGCCCACCGGGTTCGCCGACCTCGACGCGGTGACGAACGGGCTGCACCCCGGCCAGATGGTCGTCGTCGCCGCACGGCCAGGGCTGGGGAAGGCGCTCGCGCTGAACACTCCGCTGCCCACCCCGCACGGCTGGTCCACGATGGGCGAGGTGGCCGTCGGGGACCGGCTGCTCGACGCGGCCGGGCGCCCGACGGCTGTGGTCGCCGCCACCTCGGTGATGCGGGGGCGGCCCTGCTTCGCGGTGGAGTTCTCCGACGGCGCGGTGATCGTCGCGGATGCCGGGCACCAGTGGGTCACCGACACCCGGGGGGCGGCACCGCGGGGCGGCGCGCGGGTGCGGACCACGGCGGAGCTCGCCGCCACCACACACCTGCGCCACGCCGTCGCCCCGACCGCGCCGCTGGACCTGCCCGAGCGCGAGCTGCCCGTCCCGCCGTACTCCTTCGGCGTGCGGCTCGTGGCCGGGACGGTGCCCCCCGACGTGACGATGCACATCCCCGTCGAGTACCAGCGGGCGTCCGCGGCGCAGCGGCGCACGCTGCTCGCCGGGCTGCTCGACGCCGACGGCACGGTGACCGCCGCAGGCGAGGTGCAGTTCTGCGTCACCGACGCCCGCCTCGCGCGGGACGTACGGGAGCTGGTGAACGGCCTGGGGTACCGGTGCGTGACGTCGGCGCGGCGGTTGCCCGACCGGGCCGGCGAGCGGACCGGCTTCACGGTCACCTTCGCCACCGAGGACGACGTGTTCCGGCTGGAGCGCAAGCGGCTGTTCCACAAGGAGCGGCGAGTGCCGGCGTCCGGCCACCGGGAGATCGTCGCCGTGCGCCCGGTGCCGAGCGTGCCGGTGCGGTGCGTGCAGGTCGCGGCCGCCGACCACCGCTACCTCGCCGGCCGGTCGATGATCCCGACGCACAACTCGACGCTCGGTCTCGACTGGGTGCGGTCCTGCTCGATCGCGCACGGGATGACCAGCGCGATCTTCTCGCTGGAGATGAGTCGCACCGAGATCGTCATGCGGCTGCTGTCCGCCGAGGCGCGGATCCGGCTCTCCGACATGCGGTCCGGCCGCATGAGCGACGACGACTGGACCCGTCTCGCGCGCCGGATGGGCGAGATCAGCGAGGCGCCGTTGTTCATCGACGACTCGCCGAACATGACGATGATGGAGATCCGGGCGAAGGCGCGGCGGCTCAAGCAGCGCAACGACCTGAAGCTGCTCGTGCTGGACTACCTGCAGCTCATGACCTCGGGCAAGCGGGTCGAGTCCCGGCAACAGGAGGTCAGCGAGTTCTCCCGGCAGCTCAAGCTGCTGGCCAAGGAGCTCGAGGTGCCGGTCGTGGCGATCAGCCAGCTGAACCGCGGCCCGGAGCAGCGCACCGACAAGAAGCCGATGCTCGCCGACCTACGCGAAAGTGGGTCGATCGAGCAGGATGCCGACATGGTGCTGCTGCTGCACCGGCCGGATGCGTTCGAGCGCGACGACCCGCGCGCCGGCGAAGCGGACCTGATCCTCGCCAAGCACCGCAACGGCCCGACCAGCACGATCACCGTCGCGCACCAGTTGCATTACAGCCGGTTCGTCGACATGGCCCAGGGCTGAGGGACGGCGAACCGGAGTATTGCGGCCGGGGTCGGGCTCCTCGATGCTGGGTTGCCTACCGGCGAGGAGGTGAGGCAACCCGATGGATGCGCAGACGTTGTGCGCCCGGGTGCGGGCGGACCTGGCTGACGTCGAGGAGCGCATCCGGGGCAATTCGTGGCTGGCGGAGCTGGAGACCGGGCTGCTGTCCCCCGCAGCCCTGCGCGCGTTCGCGGGCGAGCAGCTCCAGGTCATCCCCAGTGACCTACGCAGCTTCCAGATGCTCGTCGGTCGGTTCGCCGACGACCCGGCGCATGGCTATCTGGCGGGCATGGTCGCCGGGGAGCGAGCCGCGCTGCAGGCACTGGAGACCTTCGCCGCCGCGGTCGGGCTCGACGAGCCGGCGCGCCGAAGCTACGAGCCCGCCGCGGGCTGCCAGGTGTACCCGTCCTTCGTGGCCCGCCTGGCCCGGGACGGCACGCCGGCCGAAGTCGCGGGGGCGTTCCTGGTGAACCTGGACGCCTGGGGCAGCTGCTGCGCGCGGATGGCGACCGCCCTGCGTATCTCCTATCAGCTCACGGAGCAGGACTGCGCCTTCTTCGCGCAGTTCGCCGGGCCGACGACCGAGTTGCAGCGGAGCAGCCTCGAGGTGATCGACGCCGGGCTCGAGCAAGGTGTCGAGGCGGCCGACATCGCCCAGGCAGCCCGCCTCCTGCAGGCCTATGAGCTGCTCTACTGGAACAGCCTGCCCCGCTGACCATCGCGGGTGATCCTCCTAGCCAAACGGCGTTTGTTCCTGCTGCCCGGTGGTCGGGTGCCGCTCCGGGTGGATCTCTGTTCTCCCTGGTACCCAGCCCCGGCACAGTCGGCGGTGGTGCGTCCGATCCCGATACGACGCGCTGGGTATCGGCGGCCCGGTCTGCACCCCCGGTGGGCCGGGTCGCCGACCCACCATTCGACCCAAGGGAATGCGATGACCTCCCACCGCTGGCCCGAAACGATCACCGAACGTCGCGAGGTGATCGCGGTGCGCACCGCCGAGGGCGCGGAATGCACCCTGGTCGCCGTGCGCCGGACGGATGGACAACTGGGTCTCTACTTCCACGGCGGGATCCGCTGCTCGGCCATGCTCCCGCCACCCGTGTACGCCGAGCTGGTGACGGCCCTGGCCCGGCTGGCCGGCTAGTACTACAGGGCCAGATGTATAGACGGGCTTCTTTGACCTGCGACGATGCCAGCCCGGATGTCCCGGCGACCAGGCATTTCTCCTCGATCTAGCCCTGTAGTACTAGCGGCGCTGTACCGAGTTCGCGGACAGCAACCGCGGGTGAGGATGTTGCCCAGCCAGGGCGATCCTGCAACGACCGGAAACTCGCACTAGGCCGACATCAGCACCAAGTCGAGACGCTGCTGGAGTACCTGGACCGGCTCGCCGGCGTGTCGGCTGGTGGCGCCGCGAAGCAGCCGCAGGTCATCGGCCAGCCGCACCGAACGCACACCGTCACCGAGGTCGAGCGCCCGGTGGGCCAGGGCGACCCCCTCGTCCCGGTCGCCGTGCAACACCTCCAGCGTCGCGAGCTTGGCGGTGCCCATGGCGCGGCGGTACCGCTCGACGGCATCCGGATGACCGAGAGCGGCGCGCAGCTGTTCGACCGCCGCACGGGCCGCGGCCGGGTCACGCAGGGCCGGGTAGAACAGGGCGTGGCCGTTGTCCAGCGTCAGGTAGGTCTCGCTCGCCTGCCGGAAGTAGGACGATCCGAAGCAATCGACGGTGGGCTGGTGATCGGCGAAGTAGTCCTCGGCAGCCGCCACCGCGCCTCGGCAGTCATCGACTCGGCCGGCGACGCCGAGAATGCGGGCGTGGTCACAGCTCATCATCGCCCGGCCGGTGCCGACCACCCGATCGGCCCGAACCTGGGCCATCTCGATCAGGGTCAGTGCGTCGTCGAGCTGCCCGCGGTCAACCGTCTGCTGGGACATGTCGGTGAGCACCTCGGCGCGCAGGGTCCAGTCCCCGGATTTCTCGGCGCAGTGCAGGGCCAGCCGGAAGTAACGCAGCGCGGTCTCGTGGTGCCCGGCATCGACGTCACCCCAGCCGGCCATGTCGGCCAGCGAACCCACTGCCGAGTGCAGCTCACGGCGGATGGAGTTCTCCGCCCGGCCCCCCAGCAGCCCGGCCGCCCACCGCACCTGCCCGGCCAGGGCGTCCCGGCACGCGCCGCCACCGTAACGACCCCGCCACGATCGGAACGTCTCGGTGGCGTAGCGGACCTGCTCGACCTCCGAACGACCGACCCGACCCGGCACGGCCGGGGCTTCGGCCAGCGACAGCACCTCACGCACCGGGTCGGACAGCGCGGCACCGACTCCCAAACCTGCGCCGGCACCGAGCCTGCTCACCAGGCACAGGAACTCGTTGCGTCGCACGCCGTGCACCTCCCGGCCGCCGTCGGTCAGCTCCACGGTATCCGCCGGGTGGCGGTGGTAGAAGCCGAGCTCGGCGTCGGTGGCGGCACCCAGCACGGCGCGAAACGCCTCACGGTAACGCTGGTTCGGCCAGGTGATCAGCCCGCGCTCGAGCTTGCTGACGTGGTCGGCGTCGAGGGCCGATTCCCGCTCGAACAGCCCCCAGTGCGCCGCACCGACCGCTTCGGCGAGCTGCTGCTGAGTGAGCCGACGGGCCCGGCGCGCGGCCGACAACAGCCGGTTCGGCTCGCGGTCCACAGTGTCGCGTCCCGTCGACATCGCTCCCCTTCCCAGCGGCGCTCCCGCCGGCCATACCGCGCGGGCCTGCATCACGCTGTGTTGCGGACCCGCGACCACGAACAGTGTTGGACAGTCACGCTACTTGGCGGTCGGCGACGTGGGTTCCCGGCGTCGGCCACCGCGGCGAAGTGGGAGCTGCCGTGTCGACGGCCCTGGACAGGGTGCGAAGCACCGTGCGGGCGTGTTCAGTTGCCGCGCGACCCTTGCAGCACCCAGTGGTACGCGGGGGCGACCGGAGCCCGGTGGTGCCAGGTCACCTGGGTCTGACCGGTCGGCAGCCGCTCGGTGTCGGTCACGCCGAGGTTGCTCTGCTCGGTCATCTGTTCGCGCGTCCAGGCAACCGGAAAGACGACCTTCAGCGTGAGTTC
>JALYQB010000398.1 GCA_030856045.1 Actinomycetota bacterium | reverse complement strand
CTTCTGGACCCTGTTCGTCGGCTTCCACACGACGTTCCTGGTGCAGCACTGGTTGGGCAACGAGGGCATGCCGCGCCGCTACGCCGACTACTCGGCCCTCGACGGGTTCACCACGCTGAACCTGGTCAGCACCATCGGCGCGTTCATCCTGGGCGCCTCGACGGCGCCGTTCGTCTACAACGTCTACGTCAGCTACCGGCGTGGCGCGGTGGCCCAGGGCGACGACCCGTGGGGCTTCGGCAACTCCCTGGAGTGGGTGACCACCTGCCCGCCGCCGCGGCACAACTTCACCGAACTGCCCCGGATCCGCTCCGAGCGCCCCGCCTTCGAGCTGCACTACCCGCACATGGTCGACCGGATGCGTTCCGAAGCGCACGTCGGGGGCAGGGGCCACCCGGCCGCCCCATCGGAGATCGCGGCCCAGGGAGTGCAGGAAGGCGTCTCCGACGGCCACGGCGACCCACGCGACAAGTGAACGGGCAGGCACCGCACTCCCGTCGCATGCGGATCCGGATCTACGTCAGCGATCGGACGTACGTGCGGTCGGGCACCGCCGTAGCCAGGTGGCCGAGCGCGGCCCCCGCGAGGACGCTGAGCACGACGACCCCGCTGACGAGTTCGGCGCTCCGCTGCAGACCGTTGGTCAACTGTCGGCCGACCTGAGGGGCCACCTCGCTCCGGTCACTGCAGAACGGCGAGTCATTCCACGTAGGAGAGCACGGTCATCATGCCGGCCTCGCCGTGGTACACGTTGTGACAGTGCAGCAACCACTGACCGGGATTATCAGCCTCGACGTCGACCTCGAGGGCCTGCATGGGTAGCACGATCGAGGTGTCCTTGCGCGGACCCGTCCCGGAACCGTTGTTGACCTGGAAGGTGTGCCCGTGCAGGTGCATCGGGTGGAACATCATCGTCCGGTTCTCGAACCGCAGCCGCGTCCGCTCGCCACGGCGAATGGGCAGCGGCTCATGCTGGCCGAAGACCTCGCCGTTGATGGTCCACCGGTAGCCACCCATGTCCATTCCGAGAGTGAGAACGTGCGTGCGGTCGAGTTCGCGGGGCGCCAAGCGGACGTCCTCGACCGCGCGCAGCCTGCCGGCCATGACGAGCTGCCCACCCAGCTCCGCAGGCAGGCTGTCCGCTGGTGGAGCATCACCGTTCCCGGTCCGCACGATCGCCAGCGCCTGGCCCTGCTTGCCCTCCGGGAGGGCGACCAGCGGGAAAGCGCCGTCCTGGAGCGTGACGACGGCGTCGTAGCGTTCGCCCATCCCGATCAGCAGCGCGTCGCCGTCGACCGGCTCGACGGGGAATCCGTCGCTGTGAGTGATGCTCAGCCGGTGCCCACCGAGCGCGACACGGAACGCGGTGTCCGACGCCGCGTTGATCAGTCGCAGGCGCAGCCGCTGGCCGGGCCTGCCCTGCACGGTGATGGGCGCGGCCGGGATGCGGCCGTTGACGAGGTAGTGGGGGAAGTCGACATCACCGGTGTCGGGGCCGAGGGGATCTCTCGAAGGATCACCCATACCGCCCATGCCTCCCATGTCCATGCCTCCCATGTCCATGCCCTCTCGGCGCAGCTGCTCCAACCGCTGGTCCGGATCACCGGCCACACCGTCGAGCCAGTCATCGAGGACGATGACCGCCTCCACGTCGTAGTCACCGGCCTCCGTAGGGTCGGTCACGATCAGCGGCGCGTAGAGTGCCCGGTCGAGCTGCATCCCGACGTGCGGGTGGAACCAGTGCGTGCCGGAGTCAGGGACCGTGAACTCGTAGGTGAAGGCAGCCTGCGGCCCGATCGGCGGTTGGGTGACGTCCGGCACGCCGTCCATGTCGTTGCGCAGTGCGATGCCGTGCCAGTGGATGGTGGTGGGCTGGGGCAGCCCGTTGCTGAGGTTGACGCGGAGCACGTCGCCGCGAGCGACCCGAATCTCGCGACCCGGCAGCAGTCCGTCATATGCCCAGGTCTGGGCCTGCACACCGCCGAGGTCGATGGTCGTCGGACTCGCCGCGAGGGTCACGTCCACGATTCGCGCACCCGCCACTCGGCGAGCCCGTTCGGCTTCGTCGACCAGGGGGGAGCTGGGGCCGATCTGCGTCGGAGAACCCAGGAGCGAGCCACACCCTGACAGTGCCGCGGCCGTCACGACGCCACCGCCCACTGTCAGGAACCCGCGCCTCGAGAGCTGTCCGGAGGATCCGTGAAGGCATCTCAACGCCGCTCCTCCGTGTTCAGGACCACGAACCCCATGACTGCCAGGACCCCGGCACCGAGCACAGTACCTCCGGGTAGCCCGGGCACTCAGCCGCTCGATGTGAGGTAACGGCCGACCGTCAGCCGGATCTCCTCCGGCGTGCGGAACACCGTCGGCGAGGCGATCCGCTCGAACGATCCGTCCGGGCGGACCACATAGCTCGTCGGTATGACCGGGGGCGCCCGTAGGACCGCCCGCAGATCGCCCTGCGGGTCCGTGACCGAGGGATACCGAGCACCGAGGTCGATGAGCAGCTGCAACGCGTCGCTCGGCCGGTCCTGGACGTTGACGCCGATCACCGCGATCGCTCCCGGGTCGTCGGCGTAATCGCTCAACACCGGGATCTCCTCCCGGCACGGTGCGCACCACGATGCCCAGACGTTGAGCAGGACGGGACGGCCGGCCAGGGCTGACCCGAGGTCTACCGACTCAGCTGAGCCGAGGCACGGCACCACCACCCCGGCCAACGGCCCGGGTGGCGCCGGCGTGGCCGGCGCGGGCGATGGGCACGGCACCAGGTTCGCTGTACGCCGCAGCGGTGCGAGCTCGACATCGTCGGGCACCGGCGAACCGACGTCGGCTCCGACGCCGAACTGTGGGCTCACCGAGCCGGAGCGCGGCGGTGAGGAGCTGCCCTGCAGCAGGGGCCAGAGGGCCACCACTCCTGCAGCCGCGAGGACAGCCACCACGATCACCCAGCGGACCTCCGAGCTCGTCAGCACACCCCGTCCTCGTGCCACCCGGGCTGCCCCTCCTCATCTGACGTACGATCGCCTACTAAACTAAATAGTAATGCTACCGAGTCATCGGCCGACCCGGGCTCCTTCTCCAAGAGTTCGTGGGGCTCAGGCCGGCGGGCGCCGCGGGCGCGGGACGAGGCCATCGACACTGCGGCGACCACCGAGTCTGCGCAGCCGATGCGCGGCGACTCCGGCCAGGCGGCGACGAACCGGAGCCCGAACTGTCGGAGGTAACGCCATGACCACGACCACCATCTCCGTCCCGCAGATCCACTGCGACCACTGCAAGACCTCGATCGAGGGTGCTCTGCGCCCGCTCGGGGGTGTCCGCGCATGACGATGGACATTGGGGCGCGGCACGGACGGTGGAGTACGACGACGCCGCGAGCAGGCCCTCGCTGAGATGATCCGGGTGCTGCGACCACGGGGACGCCTGCTGCTGGCAGACTTGAAGGAGCCGACGTGACCGACCCCGAGGTGCCCGAGCCGGAGCTCACCCTGAAGCACCGCTGGGTGGAGTGGCGGCGATTGCGCCACGTGCGCAAGGAGCGCCGCAAGGAGAAGAAGGACCGTTCCAAGGGCGGCGGCAAGAAGAGCAAGAAGCGCTGATGCCCGACCCAGCCGGTGGTCCCCGCGTCCTGGAATTCGTCACCGTCAAGCGCAACGTCGCGCTCGCCTGGCGCAGCTACGGCCACTGGTGGATCGAGCTGGAGGGGACCGAGAGCTACGGCTGGTGGCCGAACCGACTGCCGATCGGCGCGATCGACATGTTCCGCGGCGTACCCGGCGTGCTCAACGCCGTCGGGGTGGACCCCGACGGCACACTCACCCGCGACCCCAACCACGGCCTCACCGCCGACCACGAGTTCCACCCCGTGCTGGTTGAGCCCCGCACCGACGACGAGGTCCGGACCGCGATCCGCCGCGTCGTGACCGCGATCCGTGGCGAGTGGCGCTGGTCAGCCCGACCGGCGCTGAACTGCCACACCTTCCAGCTCGCCGTGCTCGACGCGGCCGGGCTCGTTGACGGGACCGGCAACTACCACACCCGCGGCGGGGGTTGCCCCGTCCTCGCGCCGGGACGGCGCTGGGCCGGTCGGCTCACCGGGCGACGGCGGTGGCCGGGGAACCTGCCCCGACCGGGACAGCGACTGGCCGACCTCGACCCCTCGCTGTGGCCGCCGGCTTCCGCTGAGCTCACCTCGACCGGACCATGAGGAGTGCCCGTGAGGACGGACCTACGGTCGCCGACGCGCCGCAGCCTGCTGACGGTGTGGCTGCTGGCCGCTGTGGTGTTCGGTGGGCTGCTGGTGATCGCGGAACTCACCCGCGGCCCGCTGGACGACCCGGACCAGGCCTACCAGCGCCCCGGAATCCTGGACCTCGCGGTGCTGCCCGAACCAGCGCCCGCGGTGACCGACAACATCCCCCGGCCCGGCCGGCCCGCGGTGGTGTTCTTCGACCGACCCGGGATGTCGGCCACCCTGTGCGAGGCCATTCCCGCCACCGGGCTCGCCGCGGACGCGGATCTGGTGATCGTCACCCCGACCGCGGGCACCAGGTGCGCGGGCCTTCCCGTGGTCGAGGACCCCGACGGCAGCCTCGCCGACACCTACGGCATGCGCTCCCCCGCCGCCGG
>JALYQB010000389.1 GCA_030856045.1 Actinomycetota bacterium | reverse complement strand
GGCGTCCCGACCATCGGCATCGAGCTCTCGCTGACCGTGATCGTCGGCGTCCTGCTGATCACGACGCTGACGAGCCTGTGGAAGGCCCGGCGTGACCGCGCTGCGGCGGAGAAGGTCAGCTGAGACGTGCGCGCGTCGGGCGGCGCCGACCGCGGAGCTGCTGGTCGCCGCCCGCCTGCTGCAGCTGATCCAGGACCTTCCGTGGCGCGAAGCGCGGGAAGGCGTTCGACGTGTTCGGGCGACGGTGGGGCTTCCACCGCGGTCGGCCCGGTGCTCTGCGTCCTGCTGCCGCTGGTGCGGGCGGAGACCGACGGGTTCGCCCGGCCCTGTTGGCTGTTCGGCCCTGGCCGCCCTTCCTTCCGTTGGTGGTCGTCGGCGGCGGGGCGGTGATCTCGCCGAACATCACGCTGACGTTGGAGCAGGGTGGCGAGCAAAGTCGTTTATGCAGGTCAGCGGCGTAGCTGAGCGGTACGACGTGATCATCCTGCGGGGTGCCATCGCGGGACGGGCCGTCAAGTACCGTCGATTCCCGCTCAAGCGGTGATCACGGAACGTGGCCGTTGGGTGGTCGCGTGACGAGGGTGGCCGCGAGTTCACCCGTGACGGTCGGTGATGATGGCGCGGTGGGTGATGTCACCGTCGGGGACCGGGATCGTCCCGGAATGATCACGTTTCGGAGTAGGTGCGTGTCGGTGGGGTGAGTGGCAACGGAGCCCCGCTAGGACCGGGATTGTCGAAGATCACCAGTCCCAGGAGGCTCCGTTGCCGTCCGAGCTTGGCATGCCCGCCACCCCGATGCCAGCGCCGCAGCCGCAGCCGCAACCGGAGGCGGAGGCGGTGCTGGCGGAGCTGGTCGCGCACGCGGCCGGGCTGCACGCCGCCGGCGGCGGTGATCTGCTGGGGTGTTTCTCCGCGGTTCCCGATCCGCGGGCGCGCCGCGGGGTCCGGCACTCGCCGGCCGGTGTCCTGGCGATGTGCACCGCGGCGGTGCTGTGCGGACACACCAGCCTCGACGACGTCACCGCCTGGGTCAGCTCGGCTGATCGCCGCGTCCTGGGCGCGCTGGGGTGCCGGCGCAATGCCCTGGGGGTCCTGACCCCGCCGCACCCGGAGACGATCACGCGGCTGTTCGCGCAGCTGGGCGCCCAGGCGCTGGCCACCCACACCGGCGCGTTCCTGGCCCGGCGCGCCCAGCACGCCCCGGTGACCTTGCCCATCGACACGCCCGGGTGGCTGCCGGCGATCGCGGTGGACGCCCGAGGCGGTCCGCGGCGCCGTCGGCCCCGACGGGGGAGATCCCCTACCTGCTCGCCGCCGCCACCCACGACCACAGTGCGGTCATCGCCGAGCGGCTGATCGGGCCCAAGACCAACGAGGTGCCCGAGTTCGCGCCGCTGCTGCGTGAGCTGCACGACCACGCCCCGCTGCCCGGGCATGTGATCACCGTCGATGCCGGTCACACCGTGCGCGCCCACGCACGGTTCCTGTGCGAGGAACTGGGCGCGCACTACGTGATGACCGTCAAGACCAACACCCCGACCCTGTTCACCGCCCTCGACGCCCTGGACTGGGCCGGCGTGCCGATCGGCCACCAGGTCACCGAGACCGGACACGGACGCCGCGAGCGGCGCACCATCCAGGTCCTCGACGCACCTGATCACATCCGGTCGCTGTTTCCCCATGTCGGGCAGGTGTTCCTCATCGAGCGCTACGTGACCCGCCGGGTCCGCCGGCGCCGCAAGAACAGCCGCCGCTACACCACCAAGGTGATCACCACCGCGGTGGCCGCGTTGTGCCTCACCAGCCTGTCCGCCCGCGAGGCCGCACCCGAGCACCTCGCCGGCTACGTCCGTGGTCATTGGTCGATAGAGAACAAGATCCACGGGGTGCGTGATGTCACCTACCGTGAAGACGCTTCCCGGGTCCGGACCGCTTCCCGACCCCGCATCATGATCACCCTACGTAATCTCGCGATCGGGTTGATCCGCCAGGCCGGCCACACCAAGATCG
>JALYQB010000677.1 GCA_030856045.1 Actinomycetota bacterium | reverse complement strand
GGGCACCGGGGCTCGAGGCGGCTGCCGTGGTCACCGCAGGCGGGGCGGTGGACGAGCTGTCCCTCGCGGCCGTGCGGGAGCTGGGTCCTGCCGCGGTGGTGCTGCTCGCCGATCCGCGTGGTGAGGTCGCCGACGTGCTGCGGCCCGGTGGGTAGCGCCGTGCCCCCCGAGGTCCGGCCACCGTTCCGTGCCGGGTTCGCCTGCTTCGTCGGGCGCCCGAACACCGGCAAGTCGACGCTGACGAACGCTCTGGTCGGCCGGAAGGTCGCGATCACCTCCACCCGCCCGCAGACCACGCGCCACACCATCCGGGGTGTCGTGCACCAGCCCGACGGCCAGCTCGTCCTGGTGGACACCCCGGGGTTGCACCGGCCACGGACGCTGCTCGGACAGCGCCTCAACGACCTCGTCCGCAGTACGTGGGGGGAGGTCGACGCCATCGGCTTCTGCGTGTCCGCCGACGCCCCGGTGGGCTCCGGCGACCGCTACATCGCCCGCGAGCTGGTCGAGCTCGGGCGGCGCACCCCGGTGTTCGGCATCGTCACCAAGACCGACCTCGTGAGTCCGCAGCACGTCGCGGAGCAGCTCGCGGCGCTGACGGAGCTGGGGGACTTCGCCGAGCTGGTGCCGGTGTCCGCCGTCGACGGCTTCCAGGTGCAGCTGCTCGCGGACCTGCTGCTGGCCCGGATGCCGGAGAGCCCGCCGCTCTACCCCGACGGGCACCTCACCGACGAGCCGGAGCAGACGCTGGTCGCCGAGCTCGTGCGGGAGGCCGCGCTCGAGGGCGTGCGCGACGAGCTGCCGCACTCGCTGGCCGTCGTGATCGAGGAGATGGCGCCGCGCGAGGGCCGCGACGACCTGCTCGACATCTCCGCCCGCCTCTACGTCGAGCGCGACAGCCAGAAGGGCATCGTGATCGGTCACCGAGGTGAGCGGCTCAAGGCCGTCGGCACGGCGGCGCGGATGCAGATCGAGGCGTTGCTGGGCACCCGGGTGCACCTGGACCTGCGCGTGAAGGTCGCGAAGGACTGGCAGCGCGACCCGAGACAGCTGCGGCGGCTCGGCTTCTGAGCGACCGGCCGGGTGGGATGATGGGGGCATGGGCCTGTACCGCGACACCGGGGTCGTGCTGCGGGTGCAGAAGTTGGGTGAGGCGGACCGCATCGTCACGCTGCTGACCCGTCGGCACGGCCGGGTGCGCGCGGTGGCGAAGGGGGTGCGGCGCACGTCGTCGCGCTTCGGCGCCCGCCTCGAGCCGTTCGGCCACGTCGACGTGCAGTGCTACACCGGCCGCACCCTCGACGTCGTGACGCAGGTGGTGACCGTCGACGGGTTCTCCTCGCGGCTGGTGGCCGACTACGGCCGGTACACCACCGGATGCGCGGTGCTGGAGACCGCTGAGCGCCTCGCAGGCGCCGAGGGGGAGCCGGTGCTGCGGTTGTACCTGCTGGTCGTCGGGGCGCTGCGGGCCCTCGCCGACGGGTGGCGCGACACCTCGCTGGTGCTCGACGCGTTCCTGCTGCGGGCGATGGCGTCCGCCGGGTGGGCACCTTCGCTGTCGGACTGCGCCCGCTGCGGGAAGCCGGGCCCGCACCGGTCGTTCAACGTCGCGGCGGGCGGCTCGATGTGTGGCACCTGCCGGCCACCGGGCTCGGCGACCCCGGCCGAGGGAACGCTGCGCCTGCTGCAGGCGCTCGCCGACGGCGACTGGGACGTCGCCGAGGCCGCTCCCGGCGGGCTGCGGCGCGAGGGCAGCGGCCTCGTCGCCGCGCATCTGCAGTGGCACCTGGAGCGGCAGCTCCGGTCGTTGCCGCTCGTGGAGCGGGGCGGGGCCGTCGGCGCACCGTGACCTCCGCGGGGGAGGATGGGCGGTCCGGCGACGGGGAGGAGGGCTGATGGCGATCCGCGCGCCCGCTCCGCACCCGTCCGGGGCCAGGCCGCCCACGCTGCCGCGGAAGGTCGTGCCGCGACACGTCGCGCTCGTGATGGACGGCAACGGCCGGTGGGCCAACGCCCGCGGGATGACCCGGGTGGAGGGACACCGCCGCGGCGAGGCCGCCCTCATGGACGCCGTCTGCGGCTGCATCGAGATCGGGGTGCGCTGGCTGTCCGCCTACGCGTTCTCCACCGAGAACTGGAAGCGCAGCCCCGAGGAGGTGCGCTTCCTCATGGGCTTCAACCGCGACGTCATCCGCAGGCGCCGGGACGAGATGCACGAGATGGGGGTCCGGGTGCGTTGGGCGGGGCGCAGGCCGCGGCTGTGGCGCAGCGTCGTCCGCGAGCTCGAGGTCGCCGAGGAGCTCACCGCACGCAACTCCGTCATGACGCTGACCATGTGCGTCAACTACGGTGGCCGGGCCGAGATCGCCGACGCGGCGCGGGAGATCGCGCGCCGGGTGGCTCGCGGTGAGCTCGACCCCGAGAAGATCGACGAGACGGTGCTCGCCCGCCACCTCGACGAGCCCGACATGCCCGATGTGGACCTGTTCCTTCGACCCTCGGGGGAGCAGCGCACGTCCAACTTCCTGCTCTGGCAGGCGGCGTACGCGGAGCTGGTGTTCCAGGACGTGCTGTTCCCTGATTTCGACCGCCGCGATCTGTGGCGGGCCTGCGAGGCCTACGCCGCGAGGGACCGTCGCTTCGGCGGTGCCATGGATCGCGCTCTGGAGGACCCTGGTGAGTGACGACCCGACCGCCGCGGCGACCGCGGCCCTGCTCGACGCCGCGCGCGAGGCGCTCGAGCGCTACCAGGAGGTACAGGTCGACGACGACGGCGCCCTCACCTTCCAGCACTCCGAGGTGCCCTGCGCGGTGCAGGCCGTGGAGCTGGCGGAGGGCCTCGTCCTGTTGAGCCTGACCTGCGTCGTCGCGTGGGACCTGCCCGCCGACCCCGGTACGGCCGAGCTGGTGGCGACCAGGGCCGGGCAGGGACTGTTCGGCACCCTCGGGCTCGTCAGCACCGAGCGCGGGGCGGACGTGACGTTGCGCTACGCATTCCCCGCGGCGGGCCTCGACACGGTGCCGCTCGGCACGCTGCTGATGCTGGTGGTGTCGACGGCCTCGCAGGTGCGGGGCGAGCTCCTCGACGCCCAGGTCGGGTGACCGCCGCCGCGCCCGCGCAGCCGTACGAGTACTGACGCCGATCAGGAGGTGCAGTCGGCGCAGCGGCCGACGATCTCCACCGTGTGGCTGAGCTCGCTGAAGCCGTGCTCGCCTGCGACGGCCTCCGCCCACCGCTCGACGGCCGGACCCTCCACCTCCACCGTCCGGCCGCAATGGCGGCACACGAGATGGTGGTGGTGGTGGGAGGAACAGCGCCGGTAGACGGCCTCGCCGGACCCGGTGCGCAGCACGTCGATCTCACCTGCCTCGGTGAGGGACTGCAACGTCCGGTAGACGGTGGTCAGCCCGATGCCCTCACCGCCGCGGCGCAGCTCGTCGTGGATCTCCTGTGCGGAACGGAACCCGTCGGTCACATCCAGCAGCCGCCCGACGGCCGTGCGCTGGCGGGTCGAGCGCAGACCCGGAACCGCCGAGGACGGGCGCACCACACTGCTGTATCCGATGGTTCGCTCGCTGCGCTCGCTCACGGCTCCTCCACGTGGGTCACGGCGTCCACCACGATGTGCGACAGGTGCTCGTCGACGAGGTGGTAGACGACCTCCCTGCCGTGCCGCTCGCCGTGGACCACGCCCGCGGACTTCAGCACCCGCAGGTGCTGGCTGATGAGCGGCTGCGCGACGCCCAGCGCGTCGACGAGCTCGTGCACGCAGCGCTCCTGCTCGCGGAGCTGCAGCACGATCGCGATCCGCACCGGGGCAGCGAGGGCGCGCAGCAGTTCCCCCGCGGCGACGAGCGTGGTGTCGGCGGGCGTGGCGACCGCGACGGGCTCGGGGCGTCCGGGGGCGTGCTCGGTCTCCTCGCGGATGGTCACGTCCGACGCAGTACCGGTGCTCATGGGATCATCCTCGCCTCGTCCGCCACCTCGATTGCCATGGTAGGCGCCCGGCGCGTCGGCCCCGACGGTTCAGCCCAGCCGCGCCGGCGCGAGCACCGCAGCGTCCTCAGCTGACGGCGCGCACCTCGACGGCGCGGTGGGGCAGCAGCGCGGTCAGCGCCGCGAGGGCTGGCTCGTGCGGACTGGCCAGCCGCAGCGCGGCCTCCCGCGCGGAGCTGTCGACGGAGTCCACGACCACGCGCAGGACGTCACCGTCCTGCTCCACCCGCACGCTCGCGCCCCGGCCGCTGCCCTGCGCCGCCTGGTAGAGCCACTCGCGGACGATCCCGGTGACGGTGTCTGCCGCCACGACGGCCACCTCGGCGCGCGCCACCCCGAGCGCGTCCGCGAACCGGGCGCCCACCCGGTGCAGGTCGAGATCCGCGGGGACGGACGCGGTGAGCACGACGACCGCGCCCCGGTCACCCACGGTGGCCGTGCCGATCCCGAGCGCGTCACCGTGCCCCAGCGCGCGCCACACCGCGGCGGTCGATGCCTCGACGGTGGACTCCACGGCCCCCACATTAGGCTGGGGCTTCCGCCTGCCCCCCGTGTGAGGACTTCGCCGTGCCCGCCGATCGCATCGAGACCGTCGTCAGCCTCTGCAAGCGCCGGGGCTTCGTCTTCCCGTGCGGCGAGATCTACGGCGGGACACGGTCCGCGTGGGACTACGGCCCACTGGGCGTCGAGCTCAAGGACAACATCAAGCGGCAGTGGTGGCGCTCGATGGTCACCGGCCGCGACGACGTCGTGGGCCTGGACTCCTCGGTGATCCTGCCGCGGGAGGTGTGGGTGGCGTCCGGTCACGTCGAGGCGTTCGTCGACCCGCTCGTCGAGTGCACGGTGTGCCATCGGCGTTACCGCGCCGACCAGCTCGCGGAGGAGTTCGCGGACCGCACCGGCAAGGAGCTGATCGACGGTGACCTCTCCGCCGTGCCGTGCCCGAACTGCGGCACCCGCGGGCAGTACACCGAGCCCCGGATGTTCAACGGCCTGCTCAAGACCCACCTCGGCCCGGTCGAGGCGGAAGGGTCTTCGGAGGGGCTGCACTACCTGCGCCCGGAGACCGCGCAGGGCATCTTCGTCAACTACAAGAACGTCGAGCAGACCGCGCGCAAGCGCCCGCCGTTCGGCATCGGCCAGATCGGCAAGAGCTTCCGCAACGAGATCACCCCGGGCAACTTCATCTTCCGCACCCGCGAGTTCGAGCAGATGGAGATGGAGTTCTTCGTCGAGCCCGGCACGGACGAGACCTGGCACCAGTACTGGATCGACCTCCGCACCGACTGGTACACGGGTCTCGGCATCTCCCGCGACAACCTGCGCCACTACGAGCACCCGAAGGAGAAGCTCTCCCACTACGCCAAGCGGACCGTCGACATCGAGTACCGCTTCGGGTTCTCCTCAGGCCAGAGCTGGGGCGAGCTGGAGGGCGTCGCCAACCGCACCGACTTCGACCTGACCACGCACTCCAACCACTCGGGCGTGGACCTGTCGCACTACGACCAGGCCGGCGACACCCGCTACCGGCCGTTCGTCATCGAGCCCGCGGTCGGGGTGAACCGCCTGATGATGGCGTTCCTGCTCGAGGCCTACACCGAGGACACCGCACCCAACGCCAAGGGCGGCGTCGACACCCGGGTGATGCTCAAGCTGGACCGCCGCCTCGCGCCGGTGAAGGCCGCGGTGCTGCCGCTGTCGCGCAACGCGGAGCTCTCGCCCAAGGCGCGCGACCTCGCCGCGCAGCTGCGGCAGAACTGGAATGTCGACTTCGACGACGCCGGCGCGATCGGGCGCCGTTACCGCCGCCAGGACGAGGTCGGGACCCCGTTCTGCGTCACCGTCGACTTCGACACCCTCACCGACCACGCCGTGACGGTGCGCGAGCGCGACTCGATGGCGCAGGAGCGGGTGGCGCTCGACCAGGTCGAGGGCTACCTCGCCGCGCGGCTGCTGGGATGTTGAGCCGGGTTCTCGTCGCCGGCGCGCTCCTCGCGCTGACGGCGTGCACGGGCGGCGCGGAGCAGGCGAGCGGCGGTGGACCCCCCGACGTCGTGACGACGCCGAGCGCGCAACTGCCGCCCGGGCTCGCGCTCGGCGAGCCCGCGCAGGTCGCCTACGCGGCGCCGGACGGACCCACGACGCTGCAGGTCACCGTGTCCGCGATCGAGCGGGGCGACCCCGCAGACCTCGGCGAGCTGGAGCTGCCGCCGGGGCAGGCCGCCGGCACGCCGTTCTACGTCCAGGCGACCATCGTGAACGCCGGCGAGCTGGACCTGTCCCTCGAGGATCCCGCGCGGCGCCTCGCGGGCCTCGACGACCGCGGCGGGTACATCCCGTCGGTGGTGATCCGAACCCGCTTCCGGCCGTGTGACTACGTCGCGGCTCCCGAAGGCTTCCCGCCGGGGGACTCGTTCGACACCTGCGTGACCTACGTCGTGCCGGACGGCGGGGCGCTGGCCGGGGTGCAGTGGGAGGGGTCGCCGCCGGTCCGCTGGCGCGGGTGAGCCACGGCCTGCGGCATCATGAGCCCATGAGCACCGAGATCGCGCAGGCCCGCCGCGAGGCGGGTGAGGCGCTCCGCCGCTGGGCTGCCGAGGGACGTGCCATCGGCGTGGTCCGCGTCCTCGAACGCCACGGCTTCGGCACCGTCGCCCCCGGCCAGCTCCTGGTGGGTACCCGCGACGGCGCCCGGGCGGGCTCGCTGTTCGGCGGCACCCTCGACGACGTCGCGCAGCCGCTGCTCGC
>JALYQB010000298.1 GCA_030856045.1 Actinomycetota bacterium | reverse complement strand
CGACGCCTCCGACCTGGGTCAACTCCTGCGCGGGCACTGGAGCGCCATCGAGAACAGAACCCACTGGGTCCGCGACACCACCTTCAACGAGGACGCCTCCACCCTGCGCACCGGCACCGCAACCCAGGCCATGTCGATCCGCAACACCATCATCGCCGCGTTCCGGCTCACCGGATGGACCAACCTCAAACAGGCCCGCCGCCACTTCTCACACGCCGCCCACCGATGCGCCGACCTCATCACCAAACCACTCAAAACGGTCAAAAGTCGAACATGACGGAGCCCTGCCGATCGGCCCGGGGCCATTGGTGGGACGCGGGGATCTCGGACAGTGGGACCAGGCAGCGGGGGTTACGCACCGACCGGCCTCGATGGGCCCAGCGAGCGCCGGCACCGCGGCGCTGCCATGCGGGCGACGCTCTGAGACCCAGGAGCACCGTTGCGCGCCGGAACGGCCCGGCCCCGTCACCAGGGCCGGGCCGTTCGCCGCCTCCGTGCCGCTCAGGGCGTCCTGAGATGTCCGGGACGGGGTTGCTCGCCCCCTGAGTGCTCCTTACCGGCTTTGCCGGAGCGGAGGGTGTCCGGGAGGGGAGCGGTGTTCCTTATGACTCGCAGCTGTTGCGGATGTCCGGGGGCACGCCAATTGGCCCACAGCTGTCGGTGCCAGTGCCGCCATTGAGCGTATCCACAGCGAGGTCGGTGCCAGGGCCGCTCAGCCTGTCGTTGCCGGCACTGCCGCTAATGGTGTCCATGCCGATACCGCCGCTCAGCACGTCGTCTCCGACGCCGCCGGTGATGGTGTCGTTACCGGCGTCGCCATTGATGGTGTCGTTGAACGCCGTGCCGGTGATGGTGTCGTTACCGCCGTTGCCATTGATAGTTTTGCCGGGGTTCGAGTTGGTGCAGTCGATCGTGTCATTCCCGCTGGATCCGGTCACGGTCGTGTTGGTCTGCGTCACTCCGGGGCCTATGGTGCAGGTGGCGGCGGCGGAGGCGGAGGTTGCGCCGACCGCCCCGCCCATGACCATAGTGCCAGCGACGAGGAGCGGGTACAGCGCTTGCTTTCTCATTTTTCCTCCATGTTTGCCGGAAACTCAGATGACAACACTTTGTCCCCGGAGGCGTCACCGGCGCGTGACGCCTGCCCTGTCAGCCGACAAGTTCGGTGAGGAGATCCTCGAGACCGGCACCAACTCCTACCGCCTCGCCGACACCCGGGAACCGGGACTCTGATCTCGAGCACCGAAACCGACGCGACCGTCACGGATGTGGCCGCGGATCTCGTGGACATGGGGCGACGCGGGTAGGCCTGATGCCGTGCCATCGGTGGGCCGCGGACCCGCGTGACCTCAGTCGTCGACGACCCTGTAATGGTTCGAGTGCTTGCCGGTGAACCACCGGCCCACGCCGGGCACGAACATCGGGATCGCGGCGACGGCCATGAGTCCGGCGGTGATCAGCAGTCCCACCCTGGTCGCCAGCGGCACGGCACCGAGCACGCCAGCGACGTACACGCCACCGATGACAGCGAGCAGGACGAGAGCCGGTCGCGCCCCACGGCGCCCAGCGTGCATCGAGATCGCGACCATCATCTGCGCCAGGACGACGGTCACGCCGAAGCCGATCAGGACGGCCAGCGCCGCAGTCACCACCTCGTCGCGCGTCGCCGTCGCGTCATTCGGGAACTCCCGCTCCACGATGATCAACAGGTCAGCCTGCAACTGGTCGAAGGACAGGACGGTCACCGCAGCTGTGGTCGCCCCGACCAGGCACGCGGCGAGCCAGCACCAGTACGACACAGCGACGGCACGCGGCCGGGGTTGTGCAGCCAACTCCGAGGGACCTGCTCGGAACTCGACACTGGGACGTTCCGGAGGCCCGGGCGGGCAGCGCTCGTGCTCCCGGTCCACCACGGCGATCAGGGTACTTGCGCCGTGTCCGTGCCCCCAACGGAAGGTGACGGCCTCGCGGGATGCCGTCACCTTTCCGCTCAGGGGGCGGGGACAGCCGGAGTTGAGGGGCCCTCGGCGGGCGGCGTGGCGGACGTCGTCGGGATCGCCGGCGGCTCCTCGGCCCGCGGCGTTGCCGATGTCTCCTCGGTGGGTTGCGTTGCCGACGGCTCCTCGGTGGGTTGCGTTGCCGATGTCTCCTCGGTGGGTTGCGTTGCCGACGGCTCCTCCGTGGGCTGCGTTGCCGATGTCTCCTCAACACCGGTTCCCGGGCCCGACGGGCCACCCGAGTCCACCAGCGGCCTCGGGGTGGTGGCGCCGGTGCCCCCGCCGCCGTCCGGAGCGGGACGTGCATTCGTCGTGGGGCTCGTGGTGCGGGCGCCTGGTGGCGTCACCGCAGCACGCGCGTTGGGCCTCTGCGGTCCGGGGGCCGTGGTGACCGCACGAGGCCGACCGGTCCACTGGTCGACGCCGTCCCCGGATGCCGGCATCGCCGCGTCGGTGCTGAGCGGAGCCGCCTCCGCTGCGGCGACACCCGTCCCGGTCCCGCCGTTGGAACCGAGCGGGTTGATCCCGGAGCTCACGGCGCCGGCGAGCGCGATCATCGCGACGACGCTGGCCGCTGCGGCCAGCGTGAGCATGCGAACCCGACTGCGCTCGGGCCGGGAGTCTTCATCCTCGTCGCGAGACCGCAGCGTCGCCTTCGGTGGACGGGCCGGCAATGCGGTGACCGCGACGTCGTCCTGGTCGACAGCCACAGAGCTCGGCATCGCGGCGACGGGTGCGTCCTGGACGGCCGTCTCCTCGACCTCCGTACCGCGGGCCGCCAGGGCGGCGCCGGTGGCGGTGGTGGTCTTGGGGTCCGCGTCCACCGCGACCGGGCGACCCAACTCCGCGGACACCAGCTGCGCGATCAGCGGGATCCGTGAGGAGCCCCCCACCAACAACACCGCGTCCAACCCACCGGCATCCAACCCAGCCGAGCCCAGCGCCCGACCCAACGCCGCCACCGTCTCCTCGACCGCCGGGCGGATCATCTCCTCGAACTCCGAGCGCACCAACCGCACCTGGGTGTGCACCCCCGGCAACATCA
>JALYQB010000296.1 GCA_030856045.1 Actinomycetota bacterium | reverse complement strand
CTCCATCCGTGAGGCGGGCCCCCCGCGGTCCCCGTCGGCGTCGCCCGGCTCGATCTAACCAGCCTCGAGCAGCACGCCCGGTCCTCCTACGCTCCGGCCCGTGGAGCCTCTGGGCCCCGGCCACGCGACGCACCCGGCCGAGGCGTCAGACCAACCAGCGGCCGTCGCGCATCAGCTCGCGGTCGAGCATCTCATTCACCTCCCGCCAAGCCTGGATGCGGCGCGGGGAGAGGCGGAACCAGCGGTACGGCGTGGCCGGCGCACGCGGGTCGAAGCCGGTGCGCGCGACGAACCGGTCACCCCGAGACCGCATCCGCCGGCCGCTTGGTCAGAACCTGGAAGGTGTGCTGCTGCGCAGACGCCATCACCGCGAACACGCGGGCCACAAAGTCGTCCGGCACCTTGTCCGCGTCCATGAACAAGTCCGACATGCTGTTGACGAATACCCGCCGCGGCTTACGCCACCTCAACGGTTTCTCCAGCCGGTCGGGCCACAACCGCACGTCGAAGCCCCCGCCGGCGCCGTGGGCGTCCGCGATGATCTCGGCCATGCTGAGGTCTTTCCGGAACCGATGACCGGTGCGCGCCTCGACATCGGCGTAGCGATCAGCGAGTTCCGGGTTCAGTCGAGCGGAGCACACGAGATCGGTGCGCGAGGCCAGCACGCAGAACCGGCAGGACAGCCTTCACCGGACTACGCCGGTCCGGCACCGGCCGGGGTCGTCCCGGAGCCTCGTCCGGCCAAGCCGGTACAACGGCTCGATCAACGCCCACAGGTCATCGTCCACGATCCACGGCCGCCTACTCACATCATGCAAACAATCGGATCATCACACCGGTCACGCCCCACCAGGACACCCCTACAAGATCTTGTTACGAGCTCTGAAGAGGGTGAAGAACTTCTCGTTCCGCGGCTGCATCCGTAGGCCCATGGGAGATCCTCCTGGGCCGGCGGTACCGCCGTACGCGGCGCGCCGCCGCTCCGCGAGGAGGTTGTCCGTCCACAGCGGTCGATGAAGGGAAGGAGAGCACCCACCCCTTCCACTCTCAACTTATAGCGTACCGGGGGGCTTGCGGCAAGACCCCGGTCGTGCCGCAGAATCGTCGGCCGAGGCCAGAACCTGCGGAAATGGGAGTCGCGAAGTGCGGGTGTTGTTGTCGACGTATGGGTCGCGCGGGGACGTCGAACCGATGGTGGGACTCGCGGTGCGGTTGCGGGCACTCGGCGCGGAGGTGCGGATGTGCGCGCCGCCGGACAACGAGTTCGCTGAGCTGCTGGCCGGTGTCGGCGTGCCGCTGGTGCCGGTCGGCCAGTCGGCGCGCGCGCTGACGACCGGGGCGCCGCCGCCGTCATCCCTGCCCCGGCACGCGGCCGAGTTGATCGCCGGCCAGTTCGTCGCGGTCACCGCGGCGGCCGAGGGATGCGATGCGTTGGTGGCGACCGGCATGATGCCGGCCGCGGCCGGCGCGCGGTCGGTTGCCGAGAAACTGGGCATCCGCTCCGTGTCCGTGACCTTCCAGCAGCTCACCCTGCCGTCGCCGCACCACCCGCCGCTGGCGTATCCGGGCCGGCAGTTCCCGCCGGAGGTGACCGACAACCGGATGCTGTGGGACCTGGACGCTCAGAGCATCAACGCGCTGTTCGGTGCGGCGCTCAACACCCACCGGGCGTCGATCGGCCTGCCACCGGTGGACAACGTCCGCGACTACGTCATCGGCGACCAGCCGTGGCTGGCGACGGACCCGACCCTGGACCCGTGGCAGGAGACGCCGGACCTCGACGTCGTGCAGACCGGCGCGTGGATCCTGCCCGACGAACGCCTGCTCCCGGCCGAGTTGGTGGCGTTCCTGGACGTCGGCACACCACCGGTGTACGTGGGCTTCGGCAGCATGCCCATGCGCGCCGCGACGGACGTCACCCGGGTGGCCATCGAGGCGATCCGCGCGCAGGGCCGCCGCGCACTCGTCTCCCGCGGCTGGGCGGACCTGGCCCTGATCGACGACCGGGACGACTGCTTCGTCGTCGGCGAGGTCAACCAGCAGGCACTGTTCGGCCGGGTGGCCGCCGTCGTGCACCACGGCGGCGCGGGCAC
>JALYQB010000275.1 GCA_030856045.1 Actinomycetota bacterium | reverse complement strand
CGGTGATGGTCCCCGTCGTCACCTGGCGGCGACGGTGGTGGTGGCTGAAGGCTCGCGCTCCGTGATCCGTGACCCGAGGGCGGGTCCCGACCGCGCATGGCGCTCGTCGGCGTGCAGCAGGGGAGTCCCGCAGGTACCGGTGCCAAGCTCGCCACCGCGCAGGAGCCCAGCCGGCGGCTGCTCGCTCGGCTGCCGCACGGCCCGCGCACCCGCCGGAGTCTTGCCGCGAAGGCAGCGCGATCTCGTTCACCAAGCCGACATCGGTGAGGATCATGCGTAGCGCACCGGCCAGGAACACACGTAGCTCCGGGACGTCGCTGACGGTGGCCCTCTTGCACGGATAGGACGTTGCGGGCTCTACGTAGTTATCAGTCGCTGTGGTTCCCTAGAGCTGTGGTTCCCAGAGGAGACCTCATGTCCAGTGTAATAGTTCTGTACAGTGTACTTACCATATTCGTGCTCAGAGGTGCACTTGACATCTATGAGGCCGTGGCGCAGAGAGCGGCACGGCAGCGACTCGAGCACGAGCTCCGCGTCACCCTGACGCACATGCTCGCAACAACGCCACCAGCAACCGTGATCACCGCCCAGAATCCTGACAGCACAGCCAGCATGCCGGCCGAGAGCCCATATGATTCGGGTAGCGCGACCAATACCCAATGCCGGTAAGTTAAGGCCCCTCAAGATCATCTCATGACCCTGCGACCTGCGGTGATGCATCGCATGGAGATCGACTTCTATGCCTAACTTAGTGGCATTGGACCAATACCTCGGTACGATGAACCCGGAGAATGCGATGAGCCCTGACGATGCGGAATTTGCGGCGTTCTTCGGGCGGCAATACCCGATGCTGGTGAAGTTCCTCACCAGTCGGGGAGCGAGCTTGTCCGATGCCGAGGATGCAGCACAGACGGTGTTCACGCGGGTGTTCGCCCGCCGAGCCAAGGTGCAAGAGCCACGCGCCTACTGTTACCGGGCCGTGAAGAATGAAGTTGCCGCACTCGCGAGACGGCAGCGCGGCGGCCTGGACGCGGCCCTGCGTTGGGCGGGCAGCCAAGTTGAGCACTTGGCCACCGAAGACGCATATCACCAACGCGAGGTCGGCATCGTGCGGGACAGTCTGACCATCCTGCCGTCACGGCAACGGGAGGTCATGGCGAAGGCCTACGCGGGTTACCGGATCAGCGACATCGCCGAGGCGCTCGGCATCTCTACTCCAACCGTCCGGTCGAACCTGCGGCACGGGCGCGCCACGCTCCGACCCGTCTTTGTCGGTGACGGACAAGATCTCCACTGGCGGGCGGGACGGCAGCTGTACGAGGCGTGGCAGCGCGGGGAGACGTTGCCGGCCGCCCTGCGACCGGTGATCGGCTGGGGATGGGACCAGGCGAAGGCCCTCGGGGTGGATGCCGAGTGTGGTACCGCGGTGGTGCCACTTGGCGGGGACGAGGTGAAGCGCCGCCGCCGCGAATCCCCGTTCGCCGCCTGCTCGTGGGTACTGGACGCGCTGGCCGAGCTTGGGAAGACCACCGGACAGATGAGGGTAGTGGTGGACGCGGACGGCGTGGTGCTGTGGCGGGGTGGCGACCGAGAGATACTACGGCGGGCCGACGAGCTGGGATTCGTCGAGGGAGCCTGCTGGGACATAAAGAACGCTGGCGCCAACGGTATCGCGCTCGCCTTAGCCACCGGGCAGACGGTGAAGGTGTGCGGGTGGGAGCACTACGTGCAGGCCCAACACGACCTGAGCTGCGTCGCCGCGCCGGTGCGTGATCCCCAGGACGGGCGGGTGCTCTGCGTATTGAACTTGACCGGAACCCAGCCCACCGTGCACCACGCCATCCTGCGCGAGATCGACACGATAGCCATGCGACTGCACCGGCAGTTGCGCACTCGTGGACACGCCACGGCTCCGGCGATCATCAGCCACGCTCGTAGCGTGCTCGCAGACTCACCCGTCGACCGCTGATCATCCCGACCGCTCAATGCGGAATGTCCCGTCTCCAGGAGTCATGCTCGTCGTCGTACTCATCGTGGAGGCGCCGCCACTCGTACGGCCGCGCCTGCGGCCACCCGTCGGGTGAGTCCTCCCAGTCCTCCTGCCGTCCGAGCGGTGTCAGGTCGAGGAAGGATCAGTTGCTGCCGAGCGCATCAATGCCCCGACCGGAGGTGAAGTAGGTGCGGAAGACCTCGCCACCGATACGGGTCTTCAACCGTGTGGCCGTGCAAGACATCCACCATCGCCTGCCGAGACCCAGCAATCACGGCACCAAGACACGCTGTGAACGCTGCTTCCCGAGGCCGAAGCGGTTGCACAGGGAGTCCAACTCCCATACCCGGCGTCGGGCGCGCCGGTCCAGGTCGATCACCAGGTCACGGGCGACCGGGTTCATCCGGATCCGCTGCGGCGCGAGGCGGTCGGCGGTGTCCAGATGCCGGATCGCCTCGGCGTCGCGGTCGGGCCCGTCCTGTGCCAGCGCGCGGGCCAGGTTCAGGTGCATCTCCGAGGATGCTGTCCGGCTGCCCAACGCTTCCACGTCCAGCGGCGTCTGGGTGATCTCCGCGTAGGCCCGGCCACCCTCGTCCAGCTCGACACCGATTCCCAACTGGTTCAGTCGCACATTGGTGGGGCCGAAGTGCCGCCGCATGCCGTTGCATTCCCCGATCCTGGCCGCGATCGTCCCGGCCTCGTCCAAGTGGACGCGGGCCTCGTCGCCACGCCGTTCCCGGGCCGCGATCCACCCGTGACTTAAATGCAGCATGCCAAGCATCTCCGCGGGCAGGGTGTCCCCGGCGTCCAGCCGCACCACGGGAGTCAGCTCGTCGATGCCGGTGGCCACCATCGCCCGGGCGCGATCCTGAGCCCCGAGGCAAGACAGGTCCGACGCCCAGAACCAGCGGGCGAACCCGATCAGCCCCGGGTCGCCGTGCCGCCGGGCCAGGCTCAAGGCGTGGCGGCCTGCGGTGGCCGACAGGTCGAGGTTGCCCGAGCCGACCCGAGCGACCGGACCGGCTACCCCGCACGCGGTGACCAGCGCGGTGACCGCCCGGTCCCGGTCGGGCGGGCCCACCGTCGAGGCGTGCACCTGCAGTTCGGTGATCAGCGTGCCCACGTCCCGCCCGGCCAGGGACAACCGGCTCTGGTCCCGATGGTCGTTCGCGGTCTGCGCCTGCGCTACCAGCTCGTCCAGCGGCCGGGGCCGCACATCGGGCACGTCGTCCGGACCGTAGTTGTGCAGCGCCACCTGGATATCCGGCACGTCCGCCAGCGCATCGGCGGTGTCCCGGTCGACCGAAAGGTAGGGCTGCCCGGTCAGGTCGATCACCGAACACCCCAGTGCCCTCGCCAGGTCCCCGATCAGCCCGTGCCGGTTGAACCCACGTTGCCCGGTCTGTCCGGATCGGCGGGCCCTGGCGGCAGCCGAGCACGTAGTCGTTGACGTACTGATGGCTGAACCCCAGCCCGAGAAGGAAACGGCCGTCGTAGAGGTCGGAGAGGGTGAGCGCCGCCTGCGCCGCCGACACGCCCTCACCGGCGGTCGTCGCAGCCGGACTGGTGGCCACCGGTGCACTGGCCGCTGTCGTGACCCGTCCGCTGGTTCGTCTGGTCCGCAAGCGCGAGGCCCCCCTCCCGAGTCGGAGCTGGCCTGACCACACCCAGACACACTCCCCGCACCGGTGAAGAAACGGCAGCGGCCCGCCGGCCGGCCTCGGACCAGGCCGAATGGCGTCAATGCCGGGAACGCCCGCGAGGGACCCGGGGCCGCCGCAACAAGAACAGCGCCGAACTCAGGACGACGACCACCGTCCCCGTGAGCAGCGCGATCAGCACCCGCGAGGAGGAGAGGCCGGTCGTCGAGCCCGCCGCCGCGTTTACCTGGGCTGGTGGCCCGGCCGCGGAAGCCGTCTCGGCCGTTGCGCCCGTCGATCCCGGGGCCACGAGCACGCCCACCGGGGGCGTGCCCGGGGGCAGCCCAAATCCCCAATCCAGCAATCGCTCGGCCTGCTGCCAGGTGGGGATCGGCACATGCTCGGCGAGCATGAGGCTGACCACCAGACGACGTCCGTCGCGTTCGGCAGCGGCCACGAAGGTGTGCCGTGCCGCGTCGGTGAATCCGGTCTTGCCCGCGATCGCGCCGGGATAGTCGGCGAGTAGGCGGTTCTCGTTCTGGATCTGAAAGCCGGGGTCTCGGTCGGGCTGGGCTGGAATCTGAGCCTGGCGAGTCCCCATGATCGCGAGCAAGGTCGGGTCGGCGATGGCCGCGGTCATCAACAGCGCGAGATCGTAGGGCGAGGAGCGCTGCCCCTCGACGTCCAGCCCGCTCGGCCCACCCGGAGAGGTGTCATAGGCACCGAGCCGGTCGGCCTCGGCATACATTGCCTCCAGGGTGGGCTCGAGTCCTCCCACGGCCCGGGACAGCGCGTTGGCGGCGTCGTTGCCCGACTGAAGCATCAATCCCAGCCACAGGGTTGCCACGTCGTAGTGCCCGCCGTCGATCAGACCGACCCGGCTGCCTTCGACTGACTCGTCCTCGACGGTCGCGGTCACCACCTCGGCCGGATCGAGCAGGGGATACAGCGACAGCAGGGTGAGCAACTTCAGCGTGCTGGCCGGGTAGTAGCGCCCGTGCGGGTCCCTCGCGGCGAGGACCTCCCCCGAGCCGGCGTCAGCGATCACCCAGCCCTGTGCGCTGATGTCGGCCGGTAGCAGCGGGGCTCCCGCGGGTACGACCAGTCCGCGCGAGGACAGCGCGGTCCCCCCGATCGTGCTTCCGTCCGGTGCGCTGCCTCGCGGTGGCCCGCCGGGGTCAGGGGTGACCGGTGTCGGCTCAGCGGGGTTGGCAGTCGGCCGGGGTGAATCTGCCAGGGCTGCCCCCGGCGATCCGAGAAAGGCGGCCAGGGACAGGCATACGGCGCTGGCCGCGACCCAACGCCGCATGCAGGCGAGGCTAGCGCCGCGTCTCGCACTGGGCGTAGGGAGTTGAGCATCTCGTAGCACGGCTGCCGAAAGTTCTTGGTCAGCGTCATGGTCAGAGCCCGAAAACTGAGAGTTGTGGACAGATGCTTCGTCCGGTAACTTAGTGCTTGTCAGTGGCGCCTTTCCATCAGCAACAGCTTCCCGGATATTTCGAGAATCAGTGTTTGAAGGGAGCAATTGTGACCGGAGTGAAACGTTTGCTGGCTCGTGCAGTTCTCGTTCTCGCACTTGTCGTCCCCGCATCCGTGATAGCCGCAGCACAAGCAAATGCTGCCGTATGGGGCTGCAGCGCTTGGGTAGCATCGGGGAACTCAGCTGGTGCATACTGCGATAGCGGGTTTGGCCGCTATCGCGTAGCCGCAACATGCAATTCGCCGAGCTGGCCATACACGACCACCATCTACGGACCTTGGCTAACTAGGCAGACGACGTACAGTCAGTGGAGTATCACCCGTGTGGGGTGATCGGTATAACTGTCATATCACGGCGGCGACTTATCAGGTCTGACATTGCTAGGGGAACCGGCTTTAATAGAGGGGTGCGACGGACCGCCGTCGCCGAAGTTGACTCGCCCGGTTATGCTTCGGCCCGCCGTGAAGCCCGAGTGCGAGCCCTAGTTTACCCGGCCCATGATCGTCTTCTTCGCTTTAGCAGAGTTCAGCGCACATCGGCCTGTACAACTTAATGTCGAATTGAGAGGAGTGTTCGATGGAGTCTGTCAAGCACGTTCTAGCTCGCGCGGCGCTAGTTTTCGCCCTCGTGGTCCCAGTCTCGGTGATCGGAGCGCAGGCCGCTAACGCTGCGGTGTGGAATTGTTCGTCGTACATCACGACAAAGGACAACTCTGCGTACGCGGTCTGCAACTCGGGTGTCGGCAGCTACCGTGTCGTCGCAACTTGCTACTCGCCTAGTTGGCCGTACACGAAAACCTTGTATGGGCCGTATATTAGTAGAACGACATACAGTGGCAACGGGGCAAGGTCTTCCGTCTGGGGTGACTCCAGCGGGTGCCACATAAGTTCCGCCCGGTACGATGCACGTTGACGGAACGTAGCTTCCTTGGATAGAGATTGGATAAGAGGCTCAGCCAAGTATGGCAACTAGTGTAGAAAGATTTGTTTATGTTTACGCTGCGTGGCGGGCTACATCGTCGATCTCGGTGGCGCGCAGGAGGACCTCCATGCGGGAGGTGACGGCGCGGACCTTGTCGAGTATCTCGTCCGCGGTGGCCGTCCATGCGATAGGTCTACAGTCACTGTTCCAA
>JALYQB010000273.1 GCA_030856045.1 Actinomycetota bacterium | reverse complement strand
CGCCAGTGCCAGGCCCTTCCGCCACCGGCGTTGAGCCGGGCCCGGCCGAGCACCAGCTCCCGGCCCTGGTGGTCGACGTCCTGGCTGTGGGCGGCCACCAATGTCTCCCGATCCGGCTGCTGCCGGCCGGCGACCAGCGCGACCAGGCCGGCCACCTCGCCGTCGGCCAGGCCGTCGAACAGTGAGGGCTGATCCGGGTCGGGACTGGCTTGTTCGGCGATCCACTGCTTGGTCTGGCTCCGCTCCGGCCAGGGCAGGGAGTCGATCTTACCGAAGCGGGCTGACGCCAGCAGCCAACGCCTGCCCTGCCAGGCCCAGCCGGGGCTGCCGTTGACGTCGGAACGCTCGACCAGATCCGGGTCGAGCCGGGGCATGGTGGCGATGTCGCGCTCCGACAGCTCGGCACGCACGATGTCGAGACCGGCCGCGCCGTCGGCGGCCTGGTCGAGCGCGTACCGATGGCAGGAGAACACCCGGTCGAGCCGGTCCCGGAACAGGATGAAGCGGGTGATGCCCAGCCAGGTGGCGTCGTGGCCCGCTGCCTCCGAGTAGTCGTCGAGCACCCGGTCGGTGGCCGAGAGGAAGGCCCAGCGGATGCCCGCGAGCACCCCCGCGGCTTCCAGGTCCGTGATGACGTCGCGCTGTTCGCTCACGGGGCTCAAACTAGCCTACGAACAGTAGATCGTGTGTGAGAGTCAACCGTGACGACGGGCTATCCTCGCCGAGCCGAGGGTGGCAGACGGGTGGGTGAAGGGATGGTAGGGGGATGACCGTTCCCGCGGGGGATGACGCGCACGCCTCGGCTGCCCGTGCCGCCGCGGCGGCCGCCGTGGCGTTCGCGGCGAAGGACGACGCCCAGGGTGCGTTTGAAGCGCTGATGGAATTTCTTCGTCACCCCGACCACGGCCACGGCAGCGGGGAGCTGCTGCTGACGGTGCTGTTCGAGGCCGCGGCGACGATGGCCAGCACGCTGGGTGTCTTCGTGGGCAGCTTCGAGCCGGTCATGATCGGCGCGCTCGACGACGATCACTGTCCGGTGGGGATCGACGAAGCCACGCCCGTCGAACGCACCTTCGTGCGGGCGTTGCTGGCCGAGGTCTACGGTGATCGACAGGCGACGCTCAGCCAGATCCGGCTCGCGTTCGCCACCTCCGATCCGCAGCAGGTCTCCTCCTTCGTGATGAGGACCGTCAGCGGGACCGCTGCGCTCGTGCAGGCCTGTCGGCAGTACGACCTGCCGGTACCGGACTGGTTGGCGGGGCACAGCTGAGGCGGGGGCGCCGGTTCAGGTCGGAGTGGGCCGCAGCAGTGACCGGTACGCCGCGTCGACGCCGCGCTCCCGGATGTCATCGAGAAGCTGCTGGTGCTGATCGGCCCGCGGTGAGACGAGTAGTTGCAGCTCCTCGAGCGCGATGGGGGTCGGGGGTGCCAGCAGTTCCTCGACATGCGCCGCGAAGAAGTCCTTCGACGCCGCCCAGTTCGGTGCCACGACCCACTCGACCACGATGCGGATCTGTTCCGTCGTGAGGGCCAGCCAGTTCGGAGGTTCGGTCCCGCGGACCTCCCGCCAGGCACGGTGCACGGTGATCGCGTCCCGGGCGCGGTACGCGCGCAGGGTGTTTCGAGCGGCCAGTGTGATGGTGTCCGGTGTCCCGGTGTCCTCGGAGGTGAGCAGTGTCACGAGCTCACGCAGCCCGGTCGGCGCGTCACCATGGCTGACGTGGAACCCGGCGCGTTCGATGATCAGCGCGTCCCGGAAGGCGGGCGATGCGAGGAAGGCATCGACGCACATAGTGTAGAGGTCCACGGCGTCGGAGATCCGGTCGAACACGGCGAGGGTATCGGCGAAGTTCTTCAGCGAGGTGACGAGATCGGCGAAGTAGACCTCGGGGTAGGCCTCGGCCAGGAAGCGGAAGGTGTCGACGGCCTCCGCGGCGGGCTCCAGAGCGTCCTGGTGCCTGCCGATCGCGGAAAGGTAGAGGGCCACGTTGTTCAGCGACATCGCCAGTTCGGCCACGTAACCCTCGAAATCGGCGTCGGCCAACGCCCGGTAGGTGTCGGCGGCGTCCTGGGCGTGGACCACGGCAGCCTCGTGTTGCCCCCTCTCGATCAGCCGGGATGCGAGGTTGTGCAGCGACGTCGCGAGGTCGGGCAGGTATGCCTCGGGGTTGGCCACGGCCAGCCGGTGCAGTGCGGCGACACCGGGTGCCCCGGCCATGGTGGCGTGCCGGGCCAGGTGACGGCGCAGGTACCGGCTGCACCGGTCGGGCTCATCGGCGCGCTGCGCTCGGGCGAGTGTGACCAGGGTGTCGGCCAGGACCTGCGCTGCCGGGTGGCCTGCAACCGCAGGAGACGACTCGACCAGGTGCTCGACGAACTCCTGGTGGGAGAGCCGGTAGAGCGCCTCGCCGTCCTGCCCGTCCTCGACGATGTAGTGCCCGTAGTGTTCGAGCACCCAGTCCAGGTCGGCGGCCCGGTACGCCACGCCGTCCGGGCTCAGTGCGGTGGCCGTGGCCTCCCACATGCCTTCGGGGATGCCCCGCCCCAGCCCCCAGGCGAGCGCGCGCAGCAGGTCCCGTGCCGCGCCGGGAAGTTTCACGCCGTCGCGTACGAGTCCGACGCCGTGGGCCAGGTCGTGCTCCAGTGCCCCGGTGATCGTGGTGGGCAGCTGCTGCTCCCAGCGCTCGGCGCCCACGTCGACGACCTGCCGCAGGACCTGTGCGACCACGAGCCGGGCGTAGAGGAAGCCACCCTGCTCGGCGGCAGCCCTCTCAGCCAGCATCGGCGCCATCCGTGCCACGAGATCGGCGCGACCCGCCGAGCGCAGCCTGCTCGCCAGGTACCGCTCGATGTCCGCTGCAGTGCCCGCCTCGGCGTCGAGATCGACGACCGGAGTCGCCGGGCCGAACAGCTCACCCAGCCGAACGGAGCCCGGCTCGTCCGTGGTGGGCCGGCCCAGCGGGAACATCTGGTGCCGGGTCGCGAGCAGCACGCTCGCCGTCACCGCGAGCGGAGTCAGCAGGTCTGTCACGATCTTGTCGGCCTGCTCGGGAATCGCCTCGTCCAACCCGTCGAGCACCAGGATCGGCGGGTACGGCATCGCCGCCACCGTGGCGACCAGCTCCCGGCTGGTCTCCGGCGGGGGTAGCCGGAGGCGGTCTGCCAAGGCGGTCGCGAGGTCCAGCGTGCCCATGCCCCGCAGGTCCACCGCCGCATCGATCGCGCCGAGACGCGGGTCCGGATCCGCAGGCTCTAGTGGGGCATGCTCAAGCAACGCTGCTCGTTCGGTGGGCTCGGACAGCGCGACGATGCGTCCCAGCACGGCGGACTTGCCGCAGCCCGCCGATCCGGTCACCACGAAGGCGCCGGGAGCCTCCGTGTGCATCCAGGCCACGATCCGTTCCAGCACCGCGCGACGACCGGTGAAGAACCATCCCTCTTCCTGCGGTGCGCCGCCGCGGGACGCCGCCACGAGGTGCTCCACCAGCTGCGGCCGCTGCGCGGGTCGCCACCGCGGGTTGCGGAACATCACCTGCGTGGTCCCCGACTCGACCGGAACACGTCACCGTCCGCCGTGGCGGGTCGCCGCCGCCACTGCCGAAGCCCGGTGCGCAGCTCGTCGACCGTGATGGCGAGGAAGGATCCGCGGAGTTCGACCGGGTGCGCCTCGTTCAGGGTCTCTCTTCCCACGCCGGGAGCCTAGTGTCACGCCGCACACCACAGGCTTCCAGCACCGTACTGTGGCCGAGGCTGTGGCGTTGGGCGCGGACACCGGCGCCCCGCTCACTCGGCGGAGCCGATAGGCCGACGTCAGCAGCACCGGACCGGGTGATGGCCAATGGTTCGACGGTCATCTCAGCGGTCTGGGTCATTTCCGTCCAGGTAGGCCCTGGCTTGGAGGGTGAACAGCTCGGCGTACCCGCCGCCGAGGGCCATCAGCTCGTCGTGGGTGCCCTGCTCGGTGATCCGCCCGTGATCCATAACGATGATCTGGTCGGCATGGCGGATGTTGGCCAGTCGGTGAGTGATCAACACCGTTGTGCGGGTAGGTCCCGGGCGGGCACCGTCGCCCGGTGCACTGCCCGCGGGACTCGGCCGCGACGGCGGCGAGCAGACGGCGATCAGGGTCGGCGCGTTCCAGCCGGCCGATGCGGATGTTGTTCTCGGCGGTCATCGGCCACTCGGCGGGGTTCTGCAGGACCACCGCGACCTGGGCGTGCAGCTCGCCCTGGTCGACCTGCGCGATGTCCACCCCGTCCCAGCTCACCCGGCCATGGTCGGGCAGGTAAAGCCCAGTGATCACCTTGGCGAGGGTGGACTTAGGAGCCGTAATGATATTACCTATTCTTTCGATCGTCGGATGGTGTAGTTCCAGTCTCCGTGGAAGTCATGTCGTGTGATAGGTATGGACTTCTTCTGCTGGTCGGTGAGTTTGATTTTCGTGGG
>JALYQB010000267.1 GCA_030856045.1 Actinomycetota bacterium | reverse complement strand
CAGGTACAGCTCACGGCTCTGCTCCGGGTATTGGCGGCCCTCCAGCAACTCGAACGCGCGGTTCCGCAGCGCGCGCAACTCGACGAACATGGGGTAGACGGGCCGGTTGGGGTAGGTCGTGACGATCCGCGTGAGGTCCGCGCGAAATTGCTCCAGGGTGTGCGGACCGACGTTGGACTGCTCGGCGAACTGCCCGAAACGGGCCGACTCGGCGGCGGCCATCGTCACCTCCCTCTGCACGGTCAGGTCTTCCACCGGCTCCGTGCTGCCCAGTGGCGGGTGGGGTACCTCGACAGTAGTGACCTCGCGCCGGGACACGGGATCAGGCGGGCCGAACAGCCGCTCCGCGCTCTCCCCGAACATCTGCTCCAGCACCCGGCAGGCCGCCGCACGCGGAAGGACATCGACATTGCCCGCCATCCACCGCGTCACCTGGCGTATCGACACGTCGAGCCGTTCGCCGAGCTGACCCGCCGTGTGGGTGAAGTCCTGCTGGAACTCTGTCTGGGTCCGCCGTCGCTGGTGCAAAAGTTGCTCCAGTCTGGTACGCGGGAGCAGTCCGGTGCCTGCCATCCTCATCACCTCTCCAAGCTGACCTGAGCACGAAACGTGCCGCACAGTACGGAACTCGCCACGCCGAGGGCCGGTTGATAGCCCAGACGCCGGCAAATGTCCGGAAAATGTCCGGCAACCGTCCATGATCGTCGGTTTGACGTCCACCGCGATCACGACACCATAAGCCCGTGACTGCACCCTGAACTACGAATGTCGATCCCGCCCACGGGCCCACTCAGACTGACACGCTGCGCGAGGCGTTGGTCGACAAGCTCATCGCACAATGTGGCGAACTGAATACGGTTCTGTCGAGCGAGGTCGAGGCCGCGCTGCGTACTGTTGCCGGGGCTGCTTCATCCCGGTAGCGACGTCCATGACACGAACCCTACTGCGGCGTCGTGAGGGCGTCGTGGAAGGCGTGGACGTCGGGTTGGTCGGGCCAGCGGGCCGTCAGTGTTGCGTCGAGGGTGCCCAGTTCCTTGGCGATGCGGGCTGATCCGGTCTGGCGGGCCAGGTCCAGGCAGGCCAGGCCGAGCTGCGCGGCCCGCTCCGGTTCGGGTTGCTTGGTGGCGAGGACGGTATTGGCGAGCTTGGCCGTCTGGTAGCCGCGGTCCCGGTGCAGGTTGGCGTCGAGGCTGTCGGCAATCCTGCGTTCGAAGATGGGGATGGCGTCCTCGGCTCGGCCGATGCTGCGGTAGCAGGTGGCGGACTGATCCTCCAAAACGCCGAGGTCGTAGTAGTGGATGTAGACGGTTGTGGTGGGCTCGTCCCCGTCGGGATGGGTGCTCAGTAGCTGGGCGGCGGTGTCGAGCTTGCGGCGGCAGCGGTCGCCGTCGTTGATCATCGCCCAGCCGCGGGCTTCTTGCTGGGCGGCCAGAGCGGTGATCTTCGGGTCGATGTCGCCAGGGGCGTCTTGGGCGGCGGCGGCCAGCTCGATGACGGTGTTCGTGTCATCGGCCAGGGAGGCGATGTTGCTCTTGCGGATGAGCAGGTAGGCGGCCATCTGGTCGTCACCAGCGCACTGGGCCCACTGGGTGGCCCGGTCAGACCAGTACATCGCAGCGGGCAGGTCACCGGCGTCCTGCTGGAGCCAGCCGACGAACTCGGCATACCGGGCGAGCACCCGCAGCAGTGGCTTGGCCACCGGGGGGCGGACGTGTGTGCGCAGTGCGTCGAGCATGTCGAGCTGGGCCATGACGGGGCCGAGAAGCTGGTGCGGGCCGAGGATCTGGTCAGCGGTGTAGTGCTCGGTGAGCAGCCGGTCGAAGTAGCCGATGACCTGCGGGTCGACCCGGCTGGGCCGGGCCATGACGGTGGCCAGCCGGTCGGCGTCGTCGAGATTGAGCCGCAGCATGCCCGCGGGGAACAGGGCGCCCAGTGCACCACTGGCGAGTAACTGGCCGAATTCACGCCGAGGGATCGACACCGACCCCCGATTCGGTTGGGGATCGCCGGTGATCACGACCAACAACGTTCAGGTCGACATGGTGGTGCAGCTGTGGCGTGCCGGTGAGTCTCTCGATGCGGTGGCGGAGGAGTACGGGCTCACCCGAGATGTCGCCGAAGCGATCTGCCGCATCGCAGCCTGAGTTCTTCGTGGATCGGTCTCTGGGCCCCTCCACGACAGCTCACCTACGTCGGCTCCGCTGGATAGTTCACCTGGTCAATGACCACTTCGAGTACGACGGACAGTTCGTACCGGGCGAGGCATGGATCGAGTACGGCCTACAGCATGGCTGGGCATTACTGACCAAGGACCAGAAAATCAGGTATCGCGCGGACGAGCTGCTGTCCCTCGCGGAGCACGGCAAGATGTTCTGCCTCAGCAACGGAAATCTCACGATCGAGCAGCAGGCATCCACGTTGCTCTACGCCACCGCCCTGGCGTGCGGCGTGGTCTACGCCGTCGAGAATCCGGTGCGCAACGCGTTCGTCGCCGAGCTCGTCGAGCACCGGCTCATTCCTCCAGCGGTTAACCCGACCAGCACCGTCGGTGCCGCGGACCGGGTGCTGGGGCCGCTCGGCGCGGGCGTCTGCTGGTCACGACCGATATCGCGTGGTGCTTAAGAGCGTCCGGCAAGTGATCGCCCGCCAGGCCGTGGGCGCTCCAGCGCCACCACCATCAGCACCACGAAATAGACGAGGGCGAAAACGACCACGCCCGCTGTGCCTCCGCTCACAGTTGCAGAGCGTCGGGCAGCACAGCCCACTCGTGGTGGGGCACTGTGTCCTACCCACGGTGGTTGATCGTGCGCTATCGGCTACTCGTCGTGGTACGCGACGGCGCTCGTACCGGGCCGGACGTCGAGGCGGTCGGCAAGCGCCCGCAGCCGGGACGACGGGCGACCGCGGGTAGCAGTTCACCGACGAGATCCTGGTTCATGTGGTGTGGGGTGGGTCGACCAGTTCGATACCGAGGGCGACCACGCCGAGGGCTTCGCGTTCGGGGGGGGTCTGGCGGATGTTCGCGAGTTGCTCGTCACGGGTTGCCAACGGGTTGACCGAGGCGACGTCCTCGTGGTCGAACATCTCGTCGAACGTGTTGTAACGGGCGACGCGGGTGACGCGGGTGAGGACATTGGTCGCCTTGGCAGCGGAACCGGATCAGCGAGTCTTTCTTGATCTTGCGACGGCTGGAGTCGTTGACGCAAATCTCGGTGGTCTTGCGTCCGGTGGCGATGAGGTCGAAGTAGCGTTTGTAGATGCCCATTTCATGGGCGCGGACGACGGGTTCGGTGGGGCGTGCGGTCATGATGCGGCCGAGTTCCTTGACGGTGAACGAGCGGAAGAAGTGCTTGGGGTCGGTCAGCAGCTCGCTGACCATCCAGACCAGCGAGTCGACGTAGTCGTCGATCGAGCCGGGCCAGGCGGTGGTGTCGAGCATCCAGGGCTCGACGTCGGTGGGCAGGGCGCCCTTACCCTGTTCGCGCAGCAGAGATTTGGACAGCTTCGCCCCGGTCGGGGCGAGCACCTGCGGTGTGAACACGCGGATCGGCATGTGCGCAGGCGGGGTATTCAGCGCGCCCAGCGCGCCGTCGACGAGCTGGCAGCCGAAGACCCAGTCGCCGCCCTTCATCATCACGTGCAGCGTGCGTGGGTCGCGGCCGAGCGCGCGTTCCTTGACCAGGTTGCGGTAGAGGGTGGCCAGATCGAGGTAGGGCTGGTCGTCCTCGGGGTCGATGTGCCGTCGAGGTGGGCGAGCTTGGTGCGGTCGGCGCGTTTCTCCGCCCAGCCGCAGTCCGGGCAGGGGATGCGGACGTGGACGATGCCGTGGGAGGGCGCCATCCACCAGCGGATGTCCTCCAGGCATTCCAGAGTGCGCAGGAACTCGGCCCGGAGACTGGGGGTGGCTTGTTGGTCGGTGTAGGTCTCCACCTCGTAGTCGGTGTCGGTGGCCTGCGACAGCGAGGTGAAGAACGCCCGGTAGTAACCGTCGATCAGCTCGCTGATCTTGTCCTTGCCCAGTGCGTGGTAGTAGGTCTGCTGGTAGGCGGTGTGCGTTTCCGGGTCGAGCACCACCTCGTGGGGTGCATTGTCCAGGGCGCCGAACCGGACGCGGGTGTCGATGGAGAACTCCCGCCGCGCGATCTTGGCGAGCAGGAACGCCGCGGTCTGGACCAGGTTGGTGCCCAGGTGCGGCGCCCCGTTGATCTGGGTGCCGACCACGAACTCGACCCGGGCCTGCCGGGCGGCCAGGACGCGCGGACGCAGGATGTCGATCGAGCGCAGCAGCGCGTTGGCCAGGACGCTGTTGGGCGAGATCAGCAACGACGGTGTCCCGTTGCGGCTCAACGACATCACGCTCCTCGGCTGGGTTTGGGCAGGCGAAGGTTGGCGCAGATGAAGTCCAACCGCGCGGCGGCGGAGTCGGGGGCGACGAACACCGGTTCGTAACCGGCGTCGTAGTAGCCCTGCACGATCAGCTCGTGGACGCGGCGGATCTCGCGGTCTTTGGCCCAGACGATGTCGTCGGGGTCCTCGAAGGTGTCCAGCGGGTCGAGCACGAAGATCGTGTCGTAGCGATACAGCCGCGTGGCTTCCTCCAGTCGCGGGGTCGGCCGCAGCCCGAAGAACCCCTCCCAGCCGTAGCCGTCCGGGATTCCCCTGTTATAGAAACGAATGCCGCCTGTGTGTGCGGTGTATTCGGCGATGAACGCGTCGAGGACTTCCAGGGCGTAGTCGCGCCGGTCCTCCTTGAGCAGGTGTCGGCCCAGCCGTTCGCGGTGCTTGCGGTAGATCTCCCGACCGGGTTCCTCGGCCATGCCAGGGATCCCGGCGGTGTGGACCGCATCGATCAGGTCCTCCTTGCCGGACGAGGGGCCACCGGTGATGACATGGCGGCGCGGGTCGCCGGTCGACGCCGCCTCCAGCGCGGCGACCAGGGCCGGGTTGATGGTGGTCACGACAGTTGTCCGTTCTGTTCATCGGGGATGTTCTCGGTGGATGTGGGGCGGGTGAGGAAGCCGTGGGTCCAGGTGTTGCCCAGTCCGGTTTCGCCGTGCAGCGCGGTGACGAACTGCTCGCGGCTGACTCCGCCGGTGGCGGCCTCGGTCAGTCGGGATGCCTGCGCCGAGGTCAGGGTCGGGGTCCAGCCGGCCAGGGCGACCAGTTCGTCCGCTGAGGACTCCAGGTCGGTGGCGAACGCGGTGGTGTAGCTGATCGCCTCGGCGCGGGCTCCTGCCCACCGCCAGGCGGCGGTCACCGCCGTGCGCAGGATGTCCGTCCGGTCGGCCTGCAAGCTGATCAGCCGCTCGACGGCGAGCAGTTCGGCGCGGGCGGCGTAGATCGCCGACCATAGCCTGCTGAGTTGCTCCTCGTGTTCGGCGACTTCCCAGGCGAACGGGTCCGCCTGGACCGGCTGCCGTCCGGTGGCCGGGGACAGCCGGGGTGCGACCATCGGAGAGCGGGTGAATCGTTCGGCGTCGGCCAACAGCTCCCAGGCGATCCTCTCGATCAGCTTGGGCTCGACCCGCTTGCGGAAGTGGTGGCCCTCATGTCCGGCCTGCTCGGCCGCTACGTTCCGGCGAACGGTCAGGTTCTGTCCCGGCTTGGCCGGTGGCAGTCCGAACAATGCCCGCGCCGCCGAGGCGTAGCGGGTGTCCGGGAATCGGGCCAGCAGGCCGCGCAGGGTGCCGTCCAGCGCCGCGGTGCGGCTCGCCTCGTCAGCGGGGTCGACCGCCCTGGCGACGATCCCGCGCAGATCGAGCAGGGCTGCATCCGCGGTGGCCGGGGTGACCGGCAGCCCACGCCGCAGCAACCGCCCGACCGCAGCGACCACCTCGCCCTCTGCTGGGCTTTTTCTGGGCATGCAGTGAGTGAAGCACGATGCCCAGAAAAAGCCCAGCCCTGCGCTCGGGCGCGCGACGCGAGCGATGCGTGCGGCCGCAGCGAGGCGAGGAACTCCTCAGCCTGGCCACACCACCGAGGGAGAGCTGTGACCGCTGTGGACAACCCCATCGACCACGCGCTGTTCGAGCGCGACGACTTACGCCCCGCCCTAACCGAGCGCGACGTCGGCGCGTTGTACCGGGCAGTCACCGACGCCGGGATCAGCCAACGCCGCATTGCCACCCTCACCGGGCAGTCCCAGTCCGAGGTCTCCGAGATCACCAGGGGCGGCCGCCTGGTAGAGAACCACGGCTTGTCCAGCCGGGCACGTTGCTTGCCGAAGAACAGCACCTTGGTCTTCACCTCGTTGGCATAGAAACACCGGTGGGTAGCCGCTGCGTGCGCCACGCGGCCAGGTCGGAATGTGCTCACCGGCCCGCCCTCCAGCGTCGGCAGGCCCGGCAGCGCCCGGACTCCGGCTCGGTGAGGCCGGCGGCGAGGACGTCAGCCTCGCAGACCGCGCGATAGCGCCCGGCTCGGCGACCGTCCGCCATCGCCTCCGCGGTGACCAGGTGCGCGGTACCCCCAGCGCCGGTCACCGCGAGCAGCACAGGCGCGCTCACCATGTCTGCCCGGCGCTATCGGCTACTCGTCGTGGTGCGCGACGGCGCTCGTACCGGGCCGGACGTCGAGGCGGTCGGCAAGCGCCCGCAGCCGGGACGACGGGCGACGCCGGGTCAACAGCTCACCGATGAGTATCCGCGGCAGTCGGTGGTATGCGGTCCAGTCCGGGGCAGCCTGCTCCATGGTCAGCAAGGTCGACTCCGCTGCTTGATCGCGCCCCAAGCGCACCTGTGAGTGCGCGACGTCGGCCAGATGCCGGGATCGGGACACCAGCGGTAGCGCCGAGTCCCTCGGCATTCGCCGGGCCACCTCGGCTGCGGTGGCATAGTCCTCCGCCACGACGGCGCAGTCGGCGGACTGCATGACCACGTTGCTCGGTCCGAACACCACCTCATAATCGGTGCGGTCCACCCCGGTGCGCTCGGCCACCGCGCCCGCCTCGTCCAAGAGGTCGGTGGCCGTATCGGCCCGGCCCTCCCGAGCCGCCGCAGTCGCACCGCGCAGCAGCAGCCCGCCGTACACCGACAGCTGTGCTGTGCTGGCATCACCTCGTGGCTGGTAATCCTTAGCGCACGGGACCGTCTCGCAGCGGGTACTCACCACCGGCTGTCAGCCTCAGTGACTCCCGGGCTGCGGTATGCGCCAGATCCGCAGCGTCCATACGCAGCAGGGTGCCAGCGGTGAGGTGGTGGACCTGCGCCGCCAGGTCCGCCGCACGCGGGCGGTCCGCCACCTGGCAGTCCCGCAACACCGCGCGGGACTGCACCAGCAGCTCCGGCAGCAGCACGGCAAGCAGGCCGTAACGCCCACTCCAGAACGCTCCCCAGCCGTAGGTCACCGAGCGAGCGAACACCGCCACGCTGGGCACGTCGATGTCCGCGGTGACGCCGGTGAGGTCATCGACCGGCGTCAGCGCGTCGCGGATGACCCACACCTGAGCGTGCCCCTCGGCAGTGGACGACAGGCGCGAACGGCCCAACAGCTCACCCACATCGACGCCGAGCACCCGGGCGATGCGCTGCAGAGTGCCGATGGAGGTCGTCTACCGCCGCCCCTGCTCCAGCTTGCGGATGACATCGACACTGACGTCCGCTCCCACCGCCAACTCCACCTGCGTGTAGGCGGGTTGGCGCAACTCACGGATGCGCTCGCCGATAGTCGGCTCCGCACGCGTGTCGTCCCTGTCGGACACCTGGCACCTTCATTCACCCGAAGTCAGTCGCGTCGCCGATGCCCCGGGAGTTACTCCGGGGCGCTGCACTCGGTGAGGGATGCAAGCGCCAGGCTACTTGTCACCCACCGGGCGATCCGCCAACGCAGGGCCGATCACCGCGACGACGTTTCTCTACGGTGTCTGCGGCTCACTCGTCGCGGCGGCTTTGGCCGGGGCGGCTGGTGCTGGTCGTGGCTGGGTGCTCTGCTTGCTCCACGGCCCGGTTCAGTTCCCCGTCCAGTTCGGCGAGCAACCGGCGCGCCTTCGCGATGTTGACCCGCTGGTGCGGCACCGGCGCATCGATGGGGGCGTCTGCCTGTGCCGCAGCGGTGCACACCCCGCGGATCCAGTCCGACATGCTCATCCCCGCCCGCTCGGCGGCCGCCCGGATGGCGCTCGCCTCCTCCGGGGGCAGCCGGAAGGACATCGACACCGAGAGCGGATGCGCGATCTCGACCTCGACCTCCTCAAGGTCGGCCTCGTCCCCAAGCGGGTCCTCGCGGTGGGAGTACTGGTAGGCGGCGAGTTCGGCGTCGGTCATGGTGTCGAAGTCGGGTTGGCTCATCGGTCCTCCCACGCGCTGATCGGCCGGGCAGTGCAGCTGGAGGCGTCGTAGCGGAAGTTGACACGGACCGCACGGCCGCCGTCGGTGCGGCCGAAGGCGCTGTAGATGGCAGAGCGGTTCTTCCGGTTACGGCTGATCCTCGGCTGGTTGGCGAACATCTGCACGATCTCGTCGACGGAGACGCCATGGCACGTCGCATGATCAGTGTTCCCGTTGAGGTCCACTTGCTCGATCCGCACGCCACCTCTCCTAGCCTATGTAATACACGACCATAGCATGCTTGTATGACAGCCTCATGTCCCGGGTGCTAATCGGTACAAGGGAAGCTGGACGAGGTGTGCGGTGGCTCAGGATGTACGCGAGGCAACGCGCTGCCGCATCGCCCCACGTCTGGCGACGGACATCCGCCGCACTCGAAGCGCTCAAGACCGAGCCGCTCTGGCACTGAGCAAACTCGCAGCGACAGCGGCACGCCGAGGACGCCCTGGCCGGATGCCTCGCCGACGAGGAGCACCTCGCCCAGCTCGGCGACGTCTCCCTCTGCCACGGCTGGGCCGGACTCGTCTAGACCACCCGCCGGGCGTCACCGTGGGGCCATGGGATCTGCCGCCCGCTTGGAACGATCCACCGACCCCATCTGGCTCCGCCTGACCGGCACCGAGCCGTGAGGCTGGCGGCGAGGACGTCAGCCTCGCAGACCGCGCGATAGCGCCCGGCTCGGCGACCGTCCGCCATCGCCTCTGCGGTGACCAGGTGCGCGGTACCCCCAGCGCCGGTCACCGCCAGCAGCACAGGCGCGCTCACCATGTCTGCCCGGTTAAGTCCCGGCGATGCCACCCCCGCCCGCCAGGCCGGGGCGCTCCAGCGCCACCACCATCAGCACCACGAAATAGACGAGGCGAAAACGATCACCATCGTCTTGAGCTGCCCCCAGTCGGCCGGCAACAGCCGATCCTCCCCCGATCACGAGCGCGCCTCGTCGCACACCGGGTGCTCGCTGCCGTACGCCGCGGCCAGCGCCTGCCGCAACGGCCCCGCGTCCTCAGCACTGACGTAGGCACTCGGCCCGTCCCGCCAGCCCTGCAACAGCAGCGCCCCACCGCCCATCTCGACGATCAACACCGTCTCAGGCGCCGGCACCCCCGGACGAATGGAACGGCTCAAACCTCGCGGTGCCGGCTGTTCCTGCGGCGGCATGTCATCGTGACGCAGCGCCTCGATGTCCTGACCTGACTGATGCATCACTGCCCGCACTCCCTCCGTTTGCTTCGGTGTGGAAGGCACCCGGCGCCGGGGGCGGTGAAACCAGCACGGTCACCGACATCCGGCGCCGTCCGGGGACAGTGGTCCGCGCACAGTCCGGCGCTGGGGCCTGGGGCACAGTGCTTGCGAGGTAATGATCTTGAGTAGTGGTAGACCGCATGGCGCTATACGCCCGACGCATGAGCTGACAGTTCGGTGTGGCAGGTATGCGCGTCGTGCATAGGCGTATGCAGACTGGCACGTACAGTGATCGACCAACGCTAGGCTGCCCGGACAGGGCCATATGTTCCCGCACCAACCAGTCAGGTCAGAACCCAATGAACAGGAGCCGTGGGCCGCGCTACTGCCGGTGTGGGACGCGCCTCGCGCGTGACCACACCGGCGAGCTGTGCAGCCCCTGTGAGAAGAGGCTCGCTGTCCTGCGCATCGAACCGCCAGGCATACCGGACGATTTTTGGGAAACGGAGCAGTTCCGCGATGCTGCGGCTTTGCAGCACATCGGCCTGGTTTCGCGAGCCTACCGCAAGCACCCGCACCACATTGCGCTCTACGGCAAGGATGGGATATCGCAAGAAATTGTCGGTGACTGGCTCGGACTGAGCCAACCGCAGATCAGCCGCATCGAGAACGGTCCACCCGTTCGCCATCTCGATGACCTCACCCATTGGGCGAAGACGCTTCGCATCCCCGAGCACCTGCTGTGGTTCACACTTCTCGACAACCAGTCGTCGCACGAACGTGCACACGCGACGGAGACTTCACCGGCGCCGGTGGCCTCGGTGTCCGTGCAGAAACCCGCAACCGCCCCGGTGCCATTCCTACCGCTGAGCAGCAGGACGCGAACCAGCCCCACCGCGGACGCGTCAGCCATGCAAGCCTTCCGCGACGCGGACCGCCAGGTCGGTGGCGGACACCTCTACGCCACAGTGATCGACTATTTGCACACCGAGGTAGCACCCCGGTTGTTCGGCAACGATCACGCCAACGACGGCCCTCGCGTCTTCACCGCCGCCGCAGCCCTCACCGAGATGGCCGGTTGGATGGCGCACGACGTCGGCCACGATGGACGCGCACAACAGCACTTCGGCCGAGCGTTCGACCTCGTGGAGATCGGTGGGGATCACCAGCTCGGCGCGTACATCCTCGCCAGCCTGAGCCATCTGGCCCATCACCTCGGCCAGCCCGACAAGGCCCTCCAGCTCGCCCTTCGAGGCAGCAGAACACTCCGGAACGGCCCCCCACAGCCCGAGCTCGACGCGCGGCTCCTCGCCATGCAGGCACGCGGCTGCGCCGCGCACCGGGAATCCGCCAGGTGCACACAGCTCCTCGCCCAGGCCGAGACGGTCCTCAGCGGAAGCCACGCTGAGGCGCCGTCGCCGTGGATCAGCCGCTTCGACGAGGGCTCCCTCGCCAGCGAGGCCGCGCGCTGCATGC
>JALYQB010000254.1 GCA_030856045.1 Actinomycetota bacterium | reverse complement strand
GCGCGACGCCGCGCACGCCGCCGTCACCGCCCTGGGCGGGGAACGCCGCGAGGACCCCGAGGCGGCCACCGGGCGGCGCCTCGCCATCGCGCTGTTGGACCAGGTGCACTCCGCCGCGGAGCGGGTGGTGACGGCGTTCCCCGACGACGAGACCGAGCGCCGCGACGTCGTGTGGCTCGGCGACGAGTCCGTCCGCGGACGGGTGCTGCGGGTCGCACCCCTCTCGGTCGACGCGCTGCTGCGCACCCGGCTGTTCGCCGAGCGCACTGTCGTCCTCACGTCCGCCACCCTCACGCTCGGCGGGACGTTCGACGCCCTGGCCCGGCAATGGGGTCTTCCCTCCCAGCCCTCGCCCGATGACGACGGGCCGCGCTGGACCGGGCTCGACGCGGGCTCGCCGTTCGAGCACCGCAAGGCCGCGATCCTCTACACCGCCGCGCACCTGCCCCCACCGGGTCGTGACGGCCTCGCGCCCGCGTACCTCGACGAGCTGACCGAGCTGGTCACCGCCGCGGGGGGACGCACGCTGGGTCTTTTCTCCTCGATGCGCGCGGCGAAGCAGGCCACCGAGGCGCTGCGCGACCGCGTCGAGGTCCCGATCCTCTGCCAGGGCGACGACGCCACGGGCCTGCTCGTGCGCCGCTTCGCCGACGACGGCCCCACCTGCCTGTTCGGCACGCTGTCGCTGTGGCAGGGCGTCGACGTGCCGGGCCCGTCGCTCTCGCTGGTGGTGGTGGACCGGATCCCGTTCCCCCGTCCCGACGACCCGCTCGCATCAGCCCGGCAGCGCGCCGTCGCGGCCAGGGGTGGCAACGGCTTCCTCGCCGTCGCCGCGACGCACGCCGCGCTGCTGCTGGCCCAGGGCACCGGGCGGCTGCTGCGCTCGACCGAGGACCGCGGTGTGGTGGCGGTACTCGACCCGCGGCTCACCACCGCCCGGTACGGCGCGTTCCTCCGCGCGTCGCTTCCGCCGTTCTGGCCGACCACGGACCCGCAGGTGGTCCGCGGCGCGCTGCGTCGCTTGAATGGCTGAGGGTCGCCCGCGTGGGTGAACGATTGTGGTCGCCGGAGCGACCACAATCGTTCACCGAGGAGGTCGGCTGATGCGTCATCTCGTGGTGTGCTGCGACGGAACCTGGAACACCTCGGATCAGGAGAGCGCCGGGGTTCCGGCGCCGACCAACGTGTGTCGCCTCCACAACGCGCTGGCCACGCACGATGGCAAAGGGAACCCCCAGGTGCCCTACTACCATCCCGGCGTCGGCACCGGTGGCGGGCTGGACCGGCTCGTCGGCGGCGCGCTGGGGATCGGGCTCTCGGCGAACATCCAGGGCGCTTACCACTGGATCGCGTCCCAGTACCGCCCCGGCGACCTCATCTCCCTCTTCGGCTTCAGCCGCGGCGCGTACACGGTCCGCAGCCTGGGGGGCATGATCGGCACCTGCGGGGTCGTCGACCTCGGTGACCGCTCCCCGGCCGGGGCCTGGGAGCTCGTCGAGTCGCTCTACCACCGGTGCTATCGCGACGGGGACCGCAGCGTGCTCGAGGGTCTGCCGTTCCATGTGGACCCGGCCGACCCCGTGCCGATCGAGTTCGTCGGGGTGTGGGACACCGTCGGCTCCCTCGGCGTCCCGGACACCTTCGGGCTGATCAACCTCCTCGACCCTGGCGATGCCCACCGGTTCCACGACGTGACCCTCAACGAGGCGATCCCGCACGGCCGCCACGCCATGGCGCTCGACGAGGTGCGCGGCAGCTTTGCTCCCACGCCGTGGAGCCCACCTACCGGAGGGCAGGTCGTGCGGCAGGTGTGGTTCCCGGGCTGCCACTCCGACGTCGGTGGCGGATACGCGGAAACCGGGCTGTCGGACGGTGCGCTGCGGTGGATGATGGACGAGGCTGCCGACGCGGTGGGCCTCGCGTTCCGCCCCGGAACCCGCGGCCAGGTGCGGCCCGAGCCCCACGGCGTGCTGCACGACAGCTGGCGCGGCTTCTACCGCAAGATGTCCTCCCGGCCACGGACCGTGCCGCTGATCCACCCCGACCACCCGGACGCGACCGTCCACAGCTCCGCCCACGACCGGCAGGCCGACCCGCCGATCACGCACGAGAACTACCGCCAGACCCGGGTACTCGGGCCCGGGGGGTCCGCGACGGTGCCCGTCTACGCCTCGGATCCGTGGAACGCGACGGGCCTGTGGCTGCAGCCGGGTCGCTACACCCTCACGGCCACCGGCGAGTGGCTCGACGCGGGGGTACCGGCCACCGCCGACGGGACGCACGGCGTGCACCCCGGGCGGTGGTTGCACCTGGCCGGGACACTGCTCGACGCGGGCGAGAACATCATCCGGGCAGCGACCGGCAACCAGCTGGCGGAGGCGCCGCTGAGCCGCCGCCACGACGACCTGCGCTGGATGGAGCTGGTGTGCACGGTCGCGAACGGGGTCATTGACGCCAGCGGTAAGTGGCACCCGCACCAGCGGCTGTCCTTGCGCGAGGACTGCCACGTCATCGAGCCCGGCTACCTGTACGCGTACGCGAACGACGCGTGGGCGGCCTACGGCAACAACCGCGGCAGCATCTCGCTCACGGTGACCAGGTCGCCGGACTGACGGCCACCGGCCCCCGTGAGTGGCCATGCGAGCCCGGACTCGCATGGCCACTCACGAGGAGGGTGGCCCCAGGGGGACGCGCCGGAGCACGCCGTCCGCGGCGTCCGCGGCCTCCACCTCGTCGCGCGTGATCCCGAGCACGAACAGCACCACGTCGAGGAACGGCTGGGTGATCGCGGTGTCCGCGACCTCCCGCAGCGCGGGCTTCGCGTTGAACGCCACGCCGAGACCGGCCGTCGATAGCATGTCGATGTCGTTCGCGCCGTCCCCCACCGCGACGCACTGCGCGAGCGGCACCCCGAACTCCTCGGCCGCCCGCCGCAGCGCCGCCGCCTTCTCGGCGCGGTCGACGACGGGACCCACCACCCGCCCGGTGATCACCCCGTCGACGACCTCGAGGTCGTTGGCGATGCAGAAGTCGAGCCCCAGCTCGTCGGCGAGGGGCGTCACCACTCGGCTGAAGCCGCCGGAGACGACACCGCACGTGTACCCGAGGCGCTTCAGCGTCCGGATCGTGGTGCGTGCACCGGGTGTCAGCTCCAGCCGTGCTGCGACGTCGTCCAGGACCGCGGCGGGCAACCCCGCGAGCAGCGCGACGCGGGCGTACAGCGCCTCCGTGAACTCCAGCTCGCCGCGCATCGCCGCGTCGGTGACCTCGGCGACCTGGGCGCCGCAGCCCGCCTGCTCGGCGAGCATCTCGATCACCTCGCCCTGCACGAGGGTCGAGTCGACATCGAACACCACGAGCCGCTTGGCCCGCCGCGCGATGCCGGACCGCTCCACCGCGACATCGACCCGGCCCTGGGCGGCCACCGCCACAAGCGCCGCCCGCAGCGCGGCGTCGGTCGCGTCGTCGGCGGCGGGCACGGTCACCCGCAGCTCGAGGCACGTCACCGGATAATCCGCGGTGCGCCGGATGTTGTCGATGTTGACGTCACACGCCGCCAGCGCGCTCGCGGTCTCGGTGAACGCGCGCGCCGTGAGCGGTCGGCCCAGCACCAGCACGACGTGGGTCGAGCCGCGCCGGTTCGTGCCGAGGACCCGGGGGCCGATCTCGATGTCGGCCTGCATCCGGATGCTGTCCATGGCCTGCTCGATGGACTCCTGCAGGTCTTCGGGGTCCGCGGTCGTCGCCACCAGCACCCCGAGCACGAGCCGACCGTGGATCACCACCTGCTCGACGTCGAGCACATCGACCGCGTGGCGGGTGAGCGCCGTGAACAGGACCGAGGTGACCCCGGGCTTGTCCGGGCCGGTGACGGTGACGAGGACGCTGGTGGCGATGCGCCCGGTCACTTCTCGCGTGGGTCGCCGTGGCCGTCCCCGACGCCTTCCTGCACTCCCTGGGCCGCGATCTCCGATGGGGCGGCCGGGTGGCCCCTGCCCCCGACGTGCGCCTCGGTCCGCATCCGCTCGACCATGTGCGGGTAGTGCACCTCGAACGCGGGGCGCTCCGACCGGATCCGGGGCAGTTCGGTGAAGTTGTGCCGCGGCGGTGGGCAGGTGGTCACCCACTCCAGGGAGTTTCCGTAGCCCCACGGGTCGTCGACGGTCACCGCGTCGCCGTAGCGGTAGCTCTTGAACACGTTCCACAGGAACGGCAGCGTCGACGCGCCGAGCACGAAGGCCCCGATCGAGGAGACCATGTTCAGCGTGGTGAACCCGTCGCTGGGCAGGTAGTCGGCGTAGCGGCGCGGCATGCCCTCGTTGCCCACCCAGTGCTGCACCAGGAACGTGAGGTGGAACCCGATGAACGTCGCCCAGAAGTGGAACTTGCCCAGCGGCTCGTCGAGCATCCGGCCGGTGATCTTCGGGAACCAGAAGTAGATCCCGGCGAACGTCGCGAACACGATCGTGCCGTAGAGCACGTAGTGGAAGTGGGCCACCACGAAGT
>JALYQB010000236.1 GCA_030856045.1 Actinomycetota bacterium | reverse complement strand
GGACTTTCTCACCCTGGCCGAGCCGGAGCGGTGGGACGACTACTTCGCCGCTGCCGACATGCCGCGCTCGGTAGGCGCCGACTTCTGGGTCGGGGGCCGCCGCTACGGGCTGTTCGCCCACGACTTCCGACGGGTCCCGGTAGACGCCTTGCTGAATCTGGTGACCGAGCGCGCCCTGGCCCAGGACGCCACGCCGTCCCCGCCGGCGGTCAAGCCGCCGCTGCTGGTGCTCTCCCAGCCCGAGTTCGACCAGGCCGTCCGCCAGGCACTACGAGACCTGCGTCGACCGGAGCTGCTGGCGCGCAACCCGCTGCTGCGGACCCGACTGGTCCGTGACCGCACCGGAGACGAGGAGCCGAGCGCACCGGCGCTCGAGGTGCTGGTGTGCGCGGCGGTAAAGACCCTGGGCGAGCAACCTCGGGACGACAAGTTGCTGCGTGCCGTCGAGCGGACCTATGTGCGTCCGGCCGCCACCCAGGAACGGGCCGCCGCGGCGCTGGGGGTCCCGTTCAGCACCTACCGCCGGCACCTCACCCAGGGCGTGGACCGCGTGGTGGCCTGGCTGTGGGACCAGGAGGTCTACGGCAGCGGCGGGCATCACTGAGCATGACCGGGCAGCTTCTGGTCTGGGAACCGAGCATCGTCTGGGCGCAGCCTCCCCGTAACCGAGGAGGTGGTTGCGATGAACAGGCAGATCGGAGACCGCGCGGTGGTGCTCGGCGCGAGCATGGCGGGGCTGCTGGCCGCCCGAGTGCTCGCCGACGCCTACGGGCAGGTGACGGTGATCGACCGGGACGAGCTGCCCGAGACAACTGTGCACCGGCGGGGCGTCCCCCACGGCCGCCACCTTCATGCGCTGGCGGCGCGCGGGCAGCAAGCGCTGGAGGAGCTGTTCCCCGGGCTCACCGCGGAACTGGTCGCCCACGGGGCGCCGTCCGGGGACATGCTGGCCAACGGCCGCTGGTACTTCAGCGGCCACCGGCTTCGGCAGGCGAACACCCGACTCGTGCTGCTGTGCGCCAGCAGACCATTCCTGGAGGGTCACGTGCGTGCCCGGGTGCGGGCCCTCCCCAACGTGGCGTTCCTGGACCGCTGCGACGTCGTCGGGCTGGCCATCACCCCGGATGGTCGCCGCGTGACCGGGGCGCGGGTGCTGCGTCGGGCCGACGGCAGCGCCGAGGAGCTGCTGGGCGCCGACCTGGTGGTCGACGCCAGCGGCCGTGGCTCGCGCACCCCGGCATGGCTGGACGCGCTCGGCTACCCCCGGCCAGAGCGGGAGCAGCTGCGGATCGGGCTGGGCTATGCGACCCGAACCTACCGCCTGCCGCCCAACGCCCTCGGCGGCGACGTGGCGATCCTGGATGCCGCTACACCCCAGAATCCGCGGACCGGGGCGCTCCTGTTGCTGGAGAGGGACCGGTGGATGCTGACGCTGGCCGGCATCCTGGGTGACCACCCCCCAACCGACCCCGACGGCTTCCTCGACTTCGCCCGGTCGCTTCGGTTCCCCGACATCTACCAGGCGGTCCACGACGCCGAACCGCTGGACGACCCGGTTGCTTTCCGGTTCCCGGCCAGCGTTCGGCACCGCTACGAACGGCTGGACCGCTTCCCAACCGGCCTCCTCGTGGTGGGGGATGCGGTGTGCAGCTTCAACCCGATCTACGGCCAGGGCATGAGCGTGGCCGCGCTGGAGGCGCTCACCCTGCGCCGTCACCTGCAGCGGAGCACCCAGCCGCAGCCACACCGCTGGTTCCGCGACCTGGCCGGCGTGGTGGATGTGCCCTGGGAGATGGCGGCCGGCGGCGACCTGGCCTTCCCTGGCGTCCAGGGACGCCGCACCACGAAGGTCCGACTGCTCAACGCCTACCTCGCCCGGCTCCACGCCGCCGCCGCCCGCGATGCCAGTCTCGCTCACGCGTTCCTCCGGGTCGTCGGCCTGGTCGCGCCACCCGAGTCGCTGCTGCGTCCCGGCGTCGTCCTACGCGTGCTGCGGAACGGCCTGGGCTCAGCAGCCAGCACCCCCGGTCGCCCACAGCACCCAGACTCCAGCCGGGCGTCCGAGACCCGGCGGACACCGGGGATGTGAGCCACTCACCCCGTGATGCAGTCCTACAGATCCTGTTCATCTGGCGGGCTGTCACCACGGCGTTGCGCTGATCGGCGGCGACCTTCGAGGAGGCCGAACTGGCCCCAGGTGGCGGCACCCTGGGGTCACAGAAAACCTGCCACACTCAGTGGGCCGATTCTGCTGGGTAGGAGGTGTCCATGGTCGGCGAGGACCCCGCCGGCGGGCTCGACGTGTGTGAGCGGGGTCGTGCGGCCTACCGGCGGCGGGCGTGGGCCGCCGCCTACGAGATGTTGTCGGTGGCCGACCGGCACTCGCCGTTGGAGCCGGCGGATCTCGAGCTGGCATCGACGTCGGCGTATCT
>JALYQB010000125.1 GCA_030856045.1 Actinomycetota bacterium | reverse complement strand
CGCCTGGTTCGCACCCTTCACCGCGGGCGAGCGGGCGCAGCTCGTCGGCCGGTGGGGGCGGCATGAGCACCCGCCGGTCACCGGGCTCTCCGGCGACGTGGTGCGCCGGATGCTCGCCGCCGACTGCCAGGCGTGGCTGCCGGACAACCTTCTCGAGCGGGGAGACCGGATGTCGATGGCCGCGTCGCTCGAGCTACGACCCCCATTCCTCGACCACCGGCTCGTCGAGCTGGCGTTCTCGCTGCCGTCCCGGCTCAAGGTGCGGGGCCGGACCACGAAGTGGGTCGTCAAGGAGGTCGCCCGCCGGCACCTCCCGCCGGAGATCGTCGACCGCCGCAAGGTCGGGTTTCGGGTGCCGCTCGATGCGTGGTTTCGAGGCGGGCTGGAGAGCATGGCGTGGGACGTGCTCACCTCATCGAACTCGATCGTGTCGTCGTTCATGGACAGCGGCCTGGTACGGCAGCTTCTCGAGCGGCACCGGTCCGGCCGGGCGAACGAGGAGATGCGGATCTGGACGTTGCTGTGCCTCGAGGTGTGGCACGACGTGTTCTTCCGCGGTGCGGGCTTCGGCGCGCAACCGGCGATCGGTGCGCAGTCGAGCACCTGACTGCGCGGTCCAGCCGGTCAGGCCGAGGCCGCGCGGTACGCCTCGAGCAGCGCCTCAGCGGAGTGGCGCCAGGACAGCGCGCCTGCCACGCGGGCCTTACCGAGGGCACCCATCCGGCTGCGCAGTTCGGGGGCGTCGAGCAACCGGGCAATCAGGTCGGCGAACTCCGACTCGGAGTTGGGAGTGGCGTAGAGCGCCGCGTCACCCGCGGACACGCGGGCCTCGCGCAGGTCGAAGGACACGATCGGTCGCCCCATCGCCATGTACTCCATGATCTTGTTCATGGTGGAGACGTCGTTCAACGGGTTGAGCGGGTCGGGAGCGAGGCACACGTCCGCCGCCGACAGGTGACGGAGCAGGTCAGCGTCGGTGACGCGGCCGGGGAAGCTGACCTGACCGTCCAGTCCGAGCGTGCGGGCCAGCCGCACCATGTCCGGGAATGAGTCACCGGATCCGACGAAGACGGCATGCCAGTCGTCCCGACCCACCTCGTCGCGTAGCACGGCCAGTGCACGTAGCGCGTAGTCGACGCCGTCCTGCGGTCCCATCACGCCGAGGTAGCAGAGCAGGTGCGGTTTGCCCCGCCGGAGCTCCGGATCAACAGGCACCTCGTGGAACCGATTTACCTCAGGTGCGCTACGGACTACGAAAACTCGCTCGGGGGACACGCCGCCCCGGGAGAGGGCGACGTCGCGGTAACTCTCGTTCGTGGCGATCACGACGTCCGCGCTGCGATAGGTGAGGCGTTCGAGCAGGCAGACCATCCGGTAGAGCAGATCCTTACCCCGTCCGAAGCGGGAGAGGTACAGCTCGGGGACGAGGTCGTGCTGGTCGAAGACGAAGCGTGCGCCCCGCAGCTTCATCCAGCAGGCGACGAGGAACAGCAGGTCGGGCGGGTTGCACGCGTGCACCACGTCGACCGGACCTACACGCAGCGCGAGCCGGCAGGTGTGCAACAGCGCGGCGCTGTACTCCTGGACGAACCCGAGCGGGCCGCCGGTGGCCGCACGCAGCGGGTAGCGGTGGATATGGATCCCGTCGATCTCGATCTCACGCTCGGTGTCCCGTTTGCCTCCCTGCGGGCAGATGACGTGCACCACCCAGCCGGCGTCGCGGAGGGTGGTGCACTCCTGCCAGACCCGCCGGTCAAAGGGGACGGAAAGGTTCTCGACCAGGATGAGGGCTCTACCAGGCAAGACCGATGTACTCCCTGTCTTCGCGGCGCCGTTGCGCGTCCGGGATGCGGACGAGATCGATCACTGTCCGGCCGCCGGCCCCGTCGAGCGCGGCGACGACCTCGGGCGCGGTGGATCCGATCAGGCACACCTCGGCGTGGTCCATCACCTCCGCGACCGTGTCGCAGAGCAGGTCCCGCAGGTGCGGAAGGCGGTCCTCGATGTATGCGCGGTTCGCGCCCACCAACCGGGACAGCGAGACGCACCCGTCATATATGCGGACGTCGTATCCCTTGCCCACCAACCGTTCGCACAGTTCCACCAGCGGGCTCTCCCGTAGATCGTCCGTGCCGGGCTTGAAAGACAGGCCGAACAGGCCGACGCGCCTGCGGCCGGTCGCCGCCACCAGATCGAACGCGCGCCGCAGGTGCTCGTCGTTGGAGGGCAGCACGTGCTCGAGGATCGGTACGGCGACATCGGACCTGCGAGCGAAGTGAACCAGGCTCCGCAGGTCCTTGGGCAGGCACGAGCCGCCGAATGCGAAGCCTGGTCGCAGGTAAGCGGGGCTGATGTTGAGCTTGCGGTCGGAGCGGAAGATCTCCATCACGACGTGGGAGTCGAGGCCGAGCGCCGCACACAGCGCGCCGATCTCGTTGGCGAAGCCGATCTTGAGACCGTGGAATGCGTTGTCCACGTACTTGGTCATCTCTGCGACGCGGACCGGGACCCGGAAGACCGGCCCCGGCAAGCCCTCGTAGAGCGCCACGACGCGGTCGCCGCTGTCCGCGTCGAACTCACCCACCACGGTCTTCGGCGGGTCGTGGAAATCGCTGACACTGCTGCCCTCGCGGAGGAACTCCGGATTCACCGCGACGCCGAAGTCCACACCCGCGCGCAGCCCGGAGGACCGCTCCAGGATGGGGATCAGCAGGTCTTCGCAGGTTCCCGGCAACATGGTGCTGCGGAAGACGACGGTGTGCCAGCGCTGGTGCCGGACCAGCGTCGCACCGATGTCGGCCGCGACGCGCTCCAGGTACCCCGTGGCGAGACTGCCGTTTGGTGCGGACGGCGTGCCGACGCAGACGAGCGACAGCTCGCTGGCCCGGATGGCCTCGTCCACGTCGGTCGTCGCGTTCAGCCGACCGCGGGCGACGACGTCGGCGGTGAGCTCCCCGATGGCCTCCTCGACCACCGGCGCCCGACCCGTCGACACCAGCTGCACCTTGTTCGCGTCGACGTCGACACCCACGACGTCGTGACCACGGGCCGCCAGGCAGGCCGCCGAAACGCAGCCGACGTACCCCAAGCCGAACACACTGATCCTCATGGTCTCGCGCCTCCCATGGGGGTGCTGTCGCGTCGTTCGCACGGTCCGGGCCCGTCGGTCGCGACGAGCGACGACAGCAGCCGCTGGAATCCCGCCACGGTGTGCTCGATGTCGAAGTCGCGCTCCGCGCGGTCCCGGCCGTGGGCACCCAGCCGCTTGCGGAGATCCGCGTCGCCGGCCAGGCGCGCGATCCGGTCGGCGAACGCGCCCACATCGCCGGGCGGGACGACGTATCCCTCGACGCCGTCGGTCACCATGTCCCGGACCGCTCCCACGTCGGCCGTGACCACGGGGACGCCAGCCGCCATCGCCTCGATCACGGCCAGCGGGGCGCACTCGTAACGCGACGTCAGGCACGCGACGTCGAACGCCGGGAGCAGCCGCGGCACATCGCGCCGCAAGCCGGTGAAGCGCACCTGGGCGGAGAGGTCCAGCTGTTCGGCCAGCGCCCGCAGCTCCGCTGCCCGGGCACCCTCCCCGACCACGACCAGCCGTAGCCGTGGATTGGCCGGCGCCAGCTTCGCGATCGCGTGGAACGCGACCTCGTGCGCCTTCTCCGGCTCGAGCCTCGCCACAATTCCCACCACGAGATCTTGCTCGTCGAGCCCCAGCTCGGTGCGCGCCCAGTCCCGGTCAGCCGCGGTCGCCACCGGTGGGAGCGGGATCCCGTTCGGGATCACCACTTCCCGGATCCGGCGCCAGGGGAACCGACCTACGCCTTCCTCGCGCCGCAGGTAGCTGCCCTGGCTGGGGGCCACGAGCACCAGCGCATCGGAGAGGAAGAGTGTCTCGACGTCGTGGCGGGGTAGGCATCGCACTCCGGTGAACGCGAGGCTGTCCATGCCGTGTGGCGCCACCACGCTCGGCACGCCGGCGAGCCGCGCCGCGACACGGCCGAGGGTCAGCGCCGCCAGGTGGAGGTGCGTGACGAGGAGGACGTCGGTGCGATCGTGCCGCAGCCACCGGACCAGGCGTGGAACGGTGCGCATGTCGTAGCGCCCGCTGCGGCCGATGACGTCCACGGGGACACCCGCGGCCTCGAAATCGGGAGCTATCGAGCCCGCCTCCTTGAGGCAGAGCAGTCGAGGTCGCACCATGGCCGGGTCGAAGTTCCGGAAGAGGTTGAGCAGCAGCACCTCGGCCCCGCCGACGGCGACGTAGTCGAGCAGGAGGCTCAACCGGATCGGCCGCCCCATTTGGTACGTCATGATCCCGATCCCTTCGATGTCCGCGCCTGATGCCGAACGCGCCCCGCGGTCTCCTCGAGCGTCCGCTCGGCGTCGTGTACCGAGCGCATCAGGGTGAACTCCGATTCCACGCGTGCCCGCGCCGCGGCGCCCATGGTCCTCGCGCCTGCCGGGTCGAGGAGCAGTGCGACCAGCCACTCAGCGAGGGCGCGGGCGTCACCCGGAGCCACCGCATGCCCGGTGACGCCCTCATCGAGGATCTCGGGGACCCCGCCGACGGCGGTGCACACTGCGGGCCGGCCGATGGCCATGGCCTCGAGCAACGCCATCGGGAAGCACTCGGTCCTGGAGGTGAGTGCGAAGACGTCGATGAGGGCGAGCAGGTCGGCGACGTCGCTGCGGGAGCCGGCGAAAATGACGCTGTCCGCGATGCCGAGCTCGCTGGCCAGCCGAGCCAGCTCGGGACGCAGCGGTCCGTCACCCACAATCAGGAACCGGGACTGCGGGACCCGCTCGTGCACGAGGCGGGCCGCGTGGAGGAACGTGATGTGGTCCTTCTCCGGGCGCATGACCGCGACGATCCCGACCACCGCGTGCTCGGGTCGCAGCCCCAGCGATTCGGCGAGCGCCGAGTCGCGAGGCGGGACGGGCACGTACCGGAACTTGACGGGGTCGGTTCCGTTGCGGATTACCCGTACCTTGGACAGTGGGTATCCGAGCTCGTCGGTGAAGTAGGGCAGCTGGCCGAACGCGACCCCGTAGTAGGCACTCGTCACCGGGCCCAGCAACCGCTCGGTAAGCCGCTGGACGCGTCCCCGCGGCGTGATGTCGGAGCAGTGGTGCAGCCAGATCACGGTCCGGGACACGTTGCAGAGCACGGCGGCGACCCGGCCGAGAACCTCGGCGTTGAAGCACCGCATCACCACCACGTCCGGCCGCGTCGTGCGCATCTGGCCCACCAGCTCCACCAGCGCCTGCAATGCCTGGCGTTTCGCCCGGCACAGTGCACGGGCGGGCACGCCGGCTGCCACCAGATCGTCGAAAAGCTCCCCCGGCTCCCCGATGCAGATCACTGATGGCGCGAACCGCGACCGATCGAGCGCGGGTAGGAGCGTGGCAACGTGCCGCTCGGCACCCCCGACCGTAAGGTCCGGCACGATGAACATCACCCGTAACGGGCCGGCCGGCGGTACTGGGTGGCGGCGCACGTCATGCTCCCGTTCCAGCGGGGCGCACCGGCATCGCCAATGATGCCCCCAGCTCCCGGTGCTGCAACTCTCGGTACAGGGCGTCGAAGCGGCGCCAGAGGACGGTGATGTCGAACTCGTCGCGGGCGCGGGCCAGCGCGGTGTCACCAATCCGCCAGCGTGCCTCGTGGTCGTCGAGGACTCGGCGCAACGCACCAGCGAGCGCGGGAACATCGTCCGGCGGGACGAGCAGGCCGCTGATCCCGTCCTCGATCAGGTCGGGAATGCCACCGACCCGGCTGGCTACGACGCAGATCCCCCGCGCCATCGCTTCCAGGACTGCCATCGGCTGCCCTTCGTAACGGGACGGCAGGGTGAGCACGTCCGCCGACCCAAGCAGGTCTGCGACCTCCACAGGCGACAGCCACGAACGCACGTCGACCGACCCACTCAGCCCGAGGCGAGCGGCCATGTCCCGCGCGCGCAGGACTTCACCGTCGCCGGCGATGGTGAGCCGTGCCGGGGTGCCGGTGGCGAGTGCCGCCCACGCCTCGAGCAGTGTGAAGGTGCCCTTACCGTCGCCGATCTGACCCAGGAAGACGACGTGTACGCACTCGCCCGCACCGGCACGGCGAACCGTGCCTACCACTCGGATCCCGTTCGGGATCGCGACGACACGCGCACCGGGGGCGATGCTGATCAGCTGGCGCGCGAGGTGGCTCCCCAGCGCGACGACCGTGCTCGCCGCGATGAGTGTGCGGCGGATGAGCCAGCGGATCGGTCGCGGCATGCGGTCGTAGAAGTCGGCGAACTCGCCGGCATGGACATGCAGCACGACCGGCACCCGGGCGGCTCGCGCCGTCCACAGCAGCGCCGCCTTTCGTGCGACGCTGCCGTAGCGCGAGGTATGCAGGTGCACCACATCTGGCCTCCGGCCCAGGAGCAGCCGCAGGAAGGCGAGGGTGCCGCGGGCGAACATCGCCGCGCGGGCGGGCGCAGACCCGTCGCAGTGGGTTTCGACACGGTCGATGGTCCAGCTGGCCGAGAGTGGGGTGTCCAGCATGGTGCGCACGAATGTCGTCATCCCGCCCCGCGTCGCCAGGCTGCTGGATGCCCACAGCACCCGCCCGCTTCCCCCTGGCGGTGCCGCAGGTGAGGTCAGGTCCACGGCTGCTCCCTTGTCCTCATCACGGCTGTCCGACCGCTGCTCGTTTCCGCGTGCCGGAGTTGCGGTGGCCGACCGGTCTCCGCGTCGGATCCCGGGGCGGGGGCGGCGGCGTGCCGGTCGGCCTGACCGACCGCGAGGCCGGCCAGCAGCATGACCAGCGCATTACCGAAGTCGAGGAAGCGCAGGTCCACGGTAAGCCCCGTGAGGATCCACCCGACGAAGGCAATGAGCCCGAGGACGACCAGGCCACGCCCGCACAACCCGTCACGCGGCACGGTGGCCACGCCCTGCACCAGTCGCCGGCCGACGAGGACCAGGACCGCGAGCCACAACACCAGACCCACGACGCCGAGCTCGGTGGCGATGCCCAGCTCGTTGAAATGTGCGCTGCCGGCGTAGCCCCGTCGCCAGTCGACCTCCTGGGACCACTGCTGGTGGTGATAGGTGTTGACCGCGGTGAAGCGGCCGATACCCCAACCTGCCAGAGGTCGCTCCTGCAGCGCCCACCATGCCGTGGCGATCATGTTCAGCCGGTCGCTGACCTCGTCCGGCGACCCCACTCCTCCCGCAGTGCGGTCCTCGCTGACGAAAGTCGACCAGTTCACGCCGACCGCCACGATCGCGGCGACGATCGTGGCCACGAACGTGCGGCGGCTGCGGGGCAGCAGCACCGCCCCGAGGACCAGCATGATTGCAAAGGTCAGCCACGCAACCCGGGTGTAGGTCAGGTAGATCGCGTAGATCGAGGTGATCGAGATCACCCAGAGGGTGATGCGCTGCCACCTCGGGGTGCGCGGCTGGTGCGCCAGGTACTGAGCAACCGCGAAGCCGACGACGAGGACCAGCCCGTTGAGGACGGGCTGCCCGAAGACCCCGATCGCCCGGCCGACCCATTGGTCCGGGGAGTCCTCGACGATGTACCGCGGCCACACCAGCGCCGGGGCGTGGAACTGCGCGATGCTCACCAGGGTCGAGTAGCCGGCGATGCCGACCATCGTCCACAGCAGCGTCCGCACGGCGGACGTGTGGTGAAACAGGAAGCGACCGAGCACGTAGAGCGTGAACGGCAGCAGCGTCCCGGTAAGTATGTAGTGATACACCGAGGTCCCCGTGCCGGTGATCGGATCGATGGCGGGGTAGGGGTGCGGAGCGATCGCCGAGCCGATGTTCCACGCCACATAGAAGGTCATCACGACCTCCACCGGACCGAGTTTCGACGACCAGCTGCTGCCACGTGCGACGGCGATCCAGGCCGCAGCGATGACGACGCCGAACACGAGGATGAACGGCTCGACCGGCAACACGCCCGCCAGCGCTACCCGGAAGCACAGGGTGAGGAGCAGCAGCACCACGGCCAGCACCGGGCTGTTCAACCCGCTGAACAGCAGCACAGTCCCCAGGCCAACGGCGACCAGGATCATACCGGGGCCGCCACCGGCTCCTCCCACCATCGAGGATGCGGCGACCATGAGGACCACGAGCCCGCCAGCAATCATCGAGCCGAGGGATGGAATCGAGCGCGCCCACCTGGCGACGGTCACGCGCCTGCGTCCCGTTCGTTCGTCGAGGTCGCGATAGTCACGCCGCTCGCCGAGCTGGCATGTTGCGGCACAGGCACCCGCCCGACCGCGGCCGAGGCGGGCGGAAGGCTCTCACCGCCGGGTCCCGCCTCTGCGATCACCACGCCCAGCAATGTGGCGTCGACCCGTCGCAGTAGCTCACGAGCTTCGATCGCATCCGGGATGCGGGTGACTTCCTGCTCGACGACCATGAGCGTGCGGTCGGCCGCCGCGCAGACCACCTGACCCTCAGCAGCATCGAGGAGCGGTGGAGCGTCGATCACGACCAAGTCGGCGAGCCGACCGGCCTGCTGCACGAGGTTGACGAACCGCTCCGGCGCGAAGAGCGCGTAGGGATCAGCCGGTCCGTTTCCCGCCGGCAGCACCAGGATCCCGCCAGGACCATTGGGCACGACCATGGACTGCAGCCCGGTGCCGGGACCGCCGGCGAGAAAGTCAGCGACTCCCGGACGGCCGTCGTGGTCGTTGTTCCGCCGGGTGGCGTCCAGATCTGCGTGGACGAACAGCGTGCGCTCACCCTGCTGCGCGCGGTAGGCCGCCAGCTCCCCCGCGAGCTGCGAGGTGACCTCGCTGGACCGGGGAGCGGTGACCGCGAGCACCGCGGGACGGTTCATGTCGCTCAGGCTTACGGCCGTCGCAAGATTCTTGAGGTGCTTCGCGCGCATCCGCCTGGTGCGCGCGGTCCTGACGGCCGGGACCACGGCCAACGGGTCCACCCCGAGTCGCTCGCGCACATCGTTGGCTGTGTCCAGGCGGTTGGCGAGTCCCGCCAGCGCCAGCGCGGCCACCGCGCCGAGGGCAAGCCCGCCGAACAGTGCCATGAGTCCGTTCAGCGCGACGTTCGGCGACGTACGGGCCACGCCGTCGTCGAGCTCGAGGTTCACCAGCTGGTTCGTGGTGTCATAGAGCAGGTCGTTGATGCCGCCCTCGAGCGCCGCCCGCTGCTCGGTGAGCGGCAACCGCTCCTCGGAGGTGATCGCGGGATCCGCGAGCCGCGCCTCGATCGCTGCGATCTGCTCGCGGAAGTCGGCGACCACGAACCCCGCGCCCTGCCGCATCCCCGCGTTGACGTCCTCGAGGAAGGTCCGGGCCAGTGCCCCAGCGGAGGTCGCGGCGAGTTCGGCGTTCCTGGCGTCCGCCTCAATGTAGAGGATCGGGCTCGCCGCCGACGTCCGCGCGCGGAATGACACATCATCCGGCACGCCCGCCGCAGCCCGCAGGGCCTGCTGGGAGGAGTCCTGGCTGAAGTAGTCGGCGTATCCTTGCGCCAGTACCGCGTCCTGTTCTGGTGCACGCTCCTCCGAGGTCACCGCCAGAGTCGCCTTAGCAGTGTAGACCGTCCCCTGGATGGCGGAGAAGAGCATCGCAGCGGCCACGGCAGCGGCCACGACGAACAGGACAAGCCAGCGACGCCGCTTGATCCGCTCCAGTTGAATGTGCAGCCCGCTCATAGCCTGCCCTCCTCGAGTCATGACGCCGCCGGCGCGATCGCCCGCGCGCCCATCCGCGCCGGTGACTCGCAGGTACATCGCGGCTGCGTGCCGATCTGTTACTTGCTGCAACATAACTCGGTTCTGCCCATCAGTGGTTACTGCGACTGGATAGTTCGAACGAGCGGCGGCTGCGCGCCACGACAGCCCGGACCGCCTCCGTGAGCTCGGCGACAATCGGTGGGTCCACCAGGCGTAACGTCGCGAGGTAGATGCTGGCGAAGGCGATCGTCTGCAGGCCGAGCAGGCCGAAACCGGCGACGAATCCTGCCTGGTCGGACTGCACGACGGCGTGTTCGAGCGGTGCGATCACCGCCAACGCCGCCAGCGCCGCGACGACGGGCGGGACCAGCCGGCGCAGCAGCTCGCCCCCGGTGAACCCGACAACCCTGCGGGCCAGGTACAGCATCAGCGTCCCGAGCGCGAGCTCGGTCGCCGAGATCGCGATGCCGACCCCTACCAGGCCAAAGGGGATCAGCGCGACGACCAGCCCGATCCCGAGCAGCAGGTTCGTGGCCGAGGTCCAGTTGAGCAACCGCGCCCGCCCGGCACCCTTGATGACCTCGCTGCCGGATTGTTGCAACGCGACACCGAGGCCGTAGCCCGCCATCGACACCAGGAACACCCCGGCCTCTCGCCACCGCTCACCGAACAGCACCACCACAGCCGGCTCGCCCAGTGCCACGACCAGCGCGACCATGGGCACTGTGGCGGCTAAGATCCACTGCAGCGCGCGGAGGAATGCCCGCTTCAGCCGCTCGGGCTCCCCGGCGAGCCGGGAGAAGGCCGGGAACAGCACGTACGAGCCGATTTCGATGACCGCGAGCCCCGGGAGGATGCCGAGCCGGCGCCCGTACCGGTAGTGGCCGAGCGAGGCTTCGCCGAGCCGCCGTCCCACCAGGACCGCTTCCGCAGTGTCCCGGACCTGCTCGACCAGGAGGTCGACGAACAGCGGGAACGCGAACCGGGCCAGCTGTCGCCACAGCCGCACCGAGGGACGCCCGCGCCCCGGTCGCCAGCGTGCGAGCAGCCACGTGCCGATCAACCAGACCGCCAGGGACACGTAGTTGCCGATGACGAGTGACCACACACCGAAGCCGGACGCCGCCAACGCGATCGATACCGCAGCGAACGCGACTGCCTTGCTGGGATCGATGATCAGCCGCCGCTTGAAGTCGAAGCGACGCTGCATCAGACCGTCCGGCACGTTGGTCAACGCGTACATCAGGAGCATGGCCGAGGTGACCGCGGCGACCTGGCCGACCTGCTCGCTGCCGAACACGATCGCCACCAGGGGTGCGGCCGCGAGTGCCGCGAGACTCGTCAGCACGCCGATGCCCGCCGTCACCCAGAACACCGTGTCCGCGACGTCCTCGACGTTGCCCTCGCGCTGCACCAACGCTGCGCGCAGGCCGCTCTCGGAGGCGATCACGAGAAAGCCCGTCAGCACGGTGCCGGCCGCGTAGACCCCTACCTCAGCCGGGCTCAGCAGCCGGGCCAGCAGCAGCGTGCTGACGAGCGAGATCAGCTGGACGACGACGAGGGTGCCGGCCGAGATGGCCGCTCCATGACGCAGCGTCGGCGCGAGCGAACCCGGCGGGGAGGCGCTGGGCTCGGTCCCCGCCGCTGCCGGGTCAGGGGGATGCGGCGTGCTCATGCGTGGGGCCGCTTTAGCTCGAGCGCGGCAGACACGCAGCGAGGTCCGACACCCGCCGCACTAGGTCCTCTAACCTGACGCTTATGCGCGCGATAGTCACCGGCGGTGCAGGTTTCATCGGGTCCCATGTCGTGGATGGCCTCGTCGAGCGCGGCGCCGACGTGCTGATCGTGGACGACCTCAGCCGTGGTCGGCACGGGAATCTCGACTGCGCACTGACACGCGGGGCGCGGCTCGTCGAGGTAGACGTCCGCGACGGCGACTCCGTCTCGTCGGAGTTCCGCGCCTTCCGGCCGGATGTGGTCTTTCACCTGGCGGCGCAGATCGACGTTCGGGCGTCGGTGGCTGATCCGGTGCACGACGCGAGTATCAACGTCCTCGGTTCGATCACCGTGTTCGCCGCTGCGCACGCCGCAGGCGCGACCCGCGTCGTGAACACCTCCACCGGCGGGGCCATCTACGGCGAGAAAGTTCCGGTGCCCACCGCAGAGACCGAGCCGACGGAGCCGGTCTCCGCCTACGGCGTCAGCAAGCGCGCGGCTGAGCAGTACGCGGCGTGGTTTCGTCACGCACGTGGACTGGATATCATCACACTCCGTTACGGCAACGTCTATGGGCCACGCCAGGACCCGGGTGGAGACGCCGGGGTGATCGCCCTCTTCTGCGACCGGGCACTGTCCGATCGCAGGCCCACGGTGTACGGCGACGGGACGCAGACCCGTGACTACGTCTTCGTCGCCGACGTCGTCGCGGCCAATCTGGCCGCGGCCGATGCCGCCACCCTGCCCCACGGCGAGTACAACGTCGGGACGGGGACCGAGATCAGCGTGCTGCAGCTCGCGGAGGCGGTGGCAGCCGCTGCCGGCCTCGCGCCCACCGACTTCGAGCCGGAGTTCGCTCCCGCCCGACCGGGTGAGTTGGCGCGCAGCTGCCTGGACGTCAGCCGTGCCCGCCGCGACCTGCAGCTGCTGCGGCCCGTGGCGCTCACTGATGGCCTGCGCCGGACGTTGGACTGGATCCGGGACCGCTGAGCCCATCGCGCACCCACCTCCGCGCTCCGCCCGACGATCATTTGACATCGCCGCGCCCATGATCCGTCACGCTCGCAGAACTGTTTACTCCTACCCGGCCCTATCTGGCGCAGACCCTCGTTCGTTACACCGGCTCCATGCCCACCTCACCGCTGTCGACGCCCGCCGCGAAGCTGCCGCGCAGACACCGTGACGGGACGACTAGACTCCGGACCCGCCCGATCCCGGGTCCCTCATCGATCTGACCAGTGACGGTTGACATGAACATTGTCCTGGTGGCCCAGAAAGCCGCCGGTGTCCAGGCTCTGCGGCTCGTCGTGCAGCGCGCGCAGAGTGCCCGAGAACGTCAACGGCAAGATCGGCCGGGTGCGGTGAAGCACCACGCCCGGCTAGGCACTGGGGGCGTGTGCCGGTGAGGCGGATACGGCCGCTGGAGCGGGAGGACGTACCCTGCCTGTGCCGACTTTACGAACGTGTCGCACGATCCGGTACCCCCGACCCGCCACCGCAGCTGGCCGGATACTTCGAGCGGACGGTGCTCGACCACCCGTGGTACGACCCGGAGATCCCCTCGCTGGTGTACGAGGGAGCAGACGGCGAGATCGTGGGCTTCCTCGGCTCGCACGTACGTCGGCTCCGGGTGGACGGTCGTCCGATCCGGATGGCCGCCAGCGGTCAGCTGGTCGCCGATCCCACAACTCGGCAACGCGGCGTCGGTGCCCTTTTGATGCGCCACTTCCTCGCCGGCCCGCAGGAGCTCGCCATCACCGACGGCGCTACTGAAACTGTCCGGCAGATGTGGACGGGCCTTGGGGGTCAGGCACTCGTTCACGCCTCGATCGGGTGGACCAAGGTCCTGAGACCCGCTGCCATGAGCGCCGCCATGATGTCCCAGTCGGCGCGTTCCGTCGGCCCGACGCTTGCCCGCTCGCTCAGGTTCGTCGCCCCACCGATCGACGCGGTGGCGCAGCTAGTGGCGCGCCGAGCGGACATCCGGTTGACACCTCCGGATGCGACGGCCGAGCCGTTGACAGTCGATGCGCTACTGGATCAAATCCGCGCTGCCGCGCGGTTCCTGCGCCTGTACCCCGATTACGATGCCGAGTTCGTGCGGTGGCTGTTCCAGGAGCTTTCCGCCATAGACGGCGCACCGGTCCGCCACCTCGTGCGCGATCGGCGCGGGCGCGTCGCCGGCTGGTACATCTACCATCTCCCGTCAGCTGGCGTAGCTTCGGCGCTACAGGTGGCGGCGCCGGGAGGCGACCCGGACCTGGTGCTCGATCACCTTTTCTGGGACGCTGCGTGCAGGGGGGCAGCGGCCGTGCAGGGTCGGCTTGAGCCCGCCCTGTTCGGCCCGCTGGGCGGCCGTCGTTCCATGCTGCGGCGCTCGAGTGGGGCACTAGCGCACACTGACGATCAGCACCTGCTGGGCCTGTTGGGCTCCCCGAATGCACTCCTCACCCGACTCGATGGCGAGTGGTGGATGGGCCACCATCTGCTGTGGCGTCGGCATGGGCGGTGAAGGCTATTCGTTCCCACCGGCTCACCGGGCGGGCCCGCCGGGTCACCATTCCGCTTGCCAGCAGACGATCTTGGCCATACCATCGATGTTCGAAAACTCGTCCGACAGCAAGTCGTCGTCCTCGATCTCTACTTCGAAGCTGGTGCTGATGAACGCAAGCAGCTCGACGAGTCCGATGGAGTCGACGTACCCCAAATCGAAGAGGTCCACGTCCCGGGTGAATCCTGGGTCGTCCGCACTGATGGAGTACTGGGTGCGGATGAACGCCTCTAGGCGTTCGGCGATCTCATCGTGCGTCACAGTAGCCCTTCCTCCAGGGTCGGCACGGCTGAACGGTAACGACCAGCACGCATAAAGCGGTTGAGCACTCGAGGGTCGGATACCCCATGAAGCTGCGCGAAGCGCTCCCGCAGCCGGTCTTGGTTCAGGCCACGGTTGATACACGCCGCGAGAACACCGCCGTCCGCGTTCGTGTCGCCGATCTGCGCCCGCACTTTGGGGCGGTCGTAGATGACGCCGGGAACAAGCTCGCCAAAGATGTACCTGCACAGCCGTTGCTTGGCGTCTCGAAGACCGAAAAACGAGCTGGGCAGGCGCAGGTAGGAATCTACCGCGACAGCGTACGGCTGGACGACCGGCAGCCCCCAAGCGGCGAATACGCCGATCTCTCGGTTTGACGTATCCAATCCTTGGACAAGCGAAGCACGGAGCTCGTCGAGTGGCAGTTGAGGTAGTCGGTAATAGCTCTCTCCGAGGTACGACTCTTCGTGATAATCAGCGAGAAATTCGTTCGCCAGATCACCCGTGAAGACGATCGTCTGCCCAACATGTGCATCGACGATGGCTTCGGCGAGAACAGCGTTTACAAGTCCCGCGTGTACGTTGAAGTCCCGCCAGTCGATCCCCTCCACCAACACGGTGTCCAGATGCCCGAGCAGCTGCTCCGGCGACACGGTGACATCCAGTAGCGGAAGGTCGAGGTCGTTGCAGAGGCGCTCGGCCATCCGGCGGTCCTGGCTTACGCCACCGCCGGCGCGATCGAGGTCGAAACTCACCGCTACGACGTCCGCGAAGTGCTTGGCCACGAGCGCGACGATGCCAGAGCTATCCAGGCCCCCAGAGCAGCACACGACGGCACGAGCTGTCGGGTGGACAGTCGCGATCGCCGCCAGGTAACCTTCCAGGCTGGATCGGATCTCGTTACCGATCTCAACAATAGAGGGTGTGTCCGTCGAGCTTTCAGCTGATTGCCATCGTGCGGGCAGGATCGATGCTTTCCGTGCGCCCTGCTCGCCCTGCCGGTGATCGAGCACGCAGCCGCGTGGTACAGAGCGGATGTCATCGAAATTAAAACCCTCCGCGACGAGCCGGTGTGGCCTGGCCGAAAAGTGAACTGTTCCTGACGACTCACGCACCCAGAATAGCTTGTTGAGCCCTAGGGGGTCGCGCAACACTCGCCACTCGCCGGTGCTTGTACAAGCGTGCGACGTACTCGCGCCGCGGAGGTCGAAGGGGATTGGTGTGCCAGCAGCGAGTTCCTCTGCTCGGTAGACACTCCTTCCGTTCCAGGCGAACGAAGCATCCAGTTCTCCGATTGTTCGTGACGCCCTCATGTGCGTGCCCCGTTTCCGTTCACCGTCACACTTGCTGCCGACCGAAGACTGTCGAAGATTTGGAGCGCGCGGCTGAGCATTGACTCCGACGCCGTGAGTGCAATGCGGAAGTAACCTTCATGGTGAAAACACGGTGCGGGCAGCGCGAGCACTCCCATGGTTGCCAGCTCGTCGATGAAATCAAAATCATCACGGCCCACGGGTGTCTGGACGTAAAGGAACATGGTCGCATCCGCGTCGACAACTTCGTATCCGAGAAGTGTTAGTTCGGTGCGCATGCGTCGTCGCAGCTCGGCGATCGACGTTGCGCCATTGTTCTCCAACGCCAGTAACGACGGAATAGCGCGCTGCATGAGCGCGGTAGGCGTCGCGATGCCCGTGATCCGCGTCCAACGCACGAGTTCTTCGGAGACGTCGCGACGTTCCGGGTGTCGCGGCGACACTCCGACATAGCCGAGTCGCTGACCCTGCATGAAGTGACGCTTCCCAAAAGAGTAAATCAACATCGCACGATCCACGAACCCAGCGATGGAAGAAAACTGCCCCTCCAATGTGAAGTCCCGATGTGTCTCATCCGCGATTACCGTTACTGACCGCTTCGTTCGCGCCTCCGCGGCGCGCAGCGTGCCGGCGAGTTCCTGCAACGCACTCTTGGAAGCGTTGCGACCAGTCGGATTGTTGGGAGTGCTGAGGAGTACCGCGCACGTCCTCGGGGAGACAGCGCGACCGATAGCCGTGGGATCGAGGTCGAAAGTTCCCGGCTCGAGAGGGACGAGCACCGGCACGAACCCGAGGTGACGAGCATAAAGCGGGTAGTCGAGCCAGCAGGGCACGGGCACGATTATCTCGTCGCCCGGCTCGCCCGAAACCCGCATAGCGAGCTGCAGGGCGGCCATGGCGCCGGGCGTCAGGACGATGTCGGAGAACGTGAACTGTAGACCATGACCGGCTCTCAGACTGTCTGCAACCGCACGGCGTGCCAGCGTCTGGCCACCGAACGGGGAGTACTGCAGCCCGAGAGTCCGCTCATCTTCGAGGGCAGCCCTGATGGCCTGCTTGGCGTCCTCGTGAGCCCCCTCATAGGGATTCGCGTAGGACAAGTCGCAGAGACGATCACCCAATCGTGCGACCCGGCGACGAATCAGCTCGAACCGTTCGAGCGGTTCGAGTAAGGACATGAGCTCAGCGGAGATCATCGTAGACGCCACGATCCGGAGCTGCTGCCGCACTGTCTTTTCCGTTGAGAGCTGGGCCAAGTAGTGCCGCGCTCGTTGCTGCACCGGCCGGTGTGGCGGCGGCGGTCGGATCATGCTTCCCGCTCGCCGTGCGCGGGAGTTCTGAACGCAACTCGATTCTGCTCGGCTGCATGTACCGGGGAAGCTCGCGGGCACAGAAGGAAGCGAGCCGCTCGGCGTCGCCCTGGTCGGCCAGCACCACGTGTGCGACTATCCGCGAACCTCGTTCTTCGTCCGGTTCGGAGACGATGAGTGCTTCAAGTACTTCACCGGACGCGTATATCACGTCCGTGACCTCGTCAGGGCTGACCCTGTAGCCGAGCGTCTTGATCATGGTGTCTTCTCTGCCGACAAAGACCAGATCCCCGTCCTCGTCCCGGTATGCCGTGTCGCCGGAGAAGACGACCCGTTCAGCGTCGGGGGCGCCGGTGGGACGCAGCGGGTTCGGACGGAATCGCTCGGCTGTGGCGTCCGGGTCGTTCCAGTAGCCAAGGGCGACTGTCGGTCCGCGGTGCACTATCTGGCCCACTTGCCCGGGACGACAGGGACGGAGCGCGTCATCGAGGACGAGGATCTCCGCTCCCGGGATCGCCCTGCCGATGGAGGTAGGCTTGGCGTCGACGGCCGCTGGCCTGAGGTAGGTGCTCCGGAATGCCTCGGTCAAACCGTACATGAGCACAAGGTCAGCCTGCGGCTGGTGGGCGCGAAGCTTACGCACGGCTTCGGTCGGTAGGTGCCCACCGGTGTTCGTCATCAGCCGGAGATGCGGCAACACCGTGCTCTGGAACCTGGCAACGCCGAGCAGTTGCAGCCAGAGTGGTGGGACCGCCGGGAGGACCGTCACTTCCTCGCGCGCCAGGGTCGCTACGATTCGCGGTGGGACGGCGGATCGCTCAACGACCAAGGCTGCGCCAGTACCCGCGCAGCACAGAACCTGGTTGAGACCATAGTCGAAACTCAGCGGCAGGAGACTCCCAATCCGGTCGGCCGAGCTTATTCTCAGGTAGCGCACCACCGACGTCATGCCCGCCCACAGGTTGGCGTGGCTGGTGGTAACGCCCTTGGGCATGCCGGTTGAACCCGATGTATAGACGATCTGCGCGACGTCCACACCGACACGGGAGACCGGCTCGAGGTCACCATACGACGGGATGTCGGCAACGTCGAGGAGTCGGACGTGCCCGGAAAGGCGCGGGAGCCGAGGGTGCATGTCAGCAGAGGTCAGCACGATGGATACGGTCGCGTGCTTGGTTATATGCTCGATTTGGCGCGGGCGCAGGGACTCGTTGACGATGACGGCGACCGCGCCGGCCGCCAACACACCGAAGTACGCCGCAACGGCATCTGCACATCGGCGGAGAAAAATGGCGACCCGCTCGCCTGGGGCGGCGATGTCCGACACGACTCGAGCGATCGCGCCCGCGCGGGCTGCAAGGGCAGCATATGTGGTCGAAGAACCGTCCTCGATCACCGCCGTGGCTTCGCCCATGGACCCGGCGGTTGAGGCCACCATCTCGGCGGCGTTGGACGACCATGTCAGGACGCCCTGGGGGGACGGCGGTGAAGTCGGCATGTTGCTCCTTCGTCAGGTCAGTCGATCGAGGTATGAGTGGTCGAAGATGATGCCGATGTTCATATCAGCTCCCGCCTTTGCGCCCTCATCAGTAAGTTCCGGTTGCCTCGCACGACCGCCTCGATGGTCCTCCAGACGATCATTGCGTCCAGCGTGAGGGGCCAGTTCTCCACGTAGCGCAGGTCCAGCCGGACCGACTCCTCCCAGGACAGATCACTGCGCCGGCTGGTCTGCCGCAGGCCGGTCAGCCCCGGCTTGACGAGCAGCTTGCGCTGCGCGTCGCGCGGGTACATGGCGACCTCCTCAGGCAGCGGCGGCCGAGGATCGACCAGCGACATCGACCCGGCAAGCACGTTGGCGAGATGGGGCAACTCGTTGAGTGAATACCTCCGCAGGAACGATCCCACGTGGGTCACCCTCGGGTCGTCGTAGAGCTTGAAGATCGGGCCATCAGCCTTGTTGCTGCCCTCGACCTCGTGTCGGCGCTGCTCGGCGTTACGCTCCATCGACCGGAACTTGACCATCCGGAACTGCTTGCCGTGCCTGCCGACGCGGTACTGCCGGAACAGCACTGGGCAGCCGTCGATGCGCATCACGATCGCGAGCCTCACCAGCACCGGCGCGACCAGGAGCAGTAGCAGACCGGCTACCAACCGATCCTCGACAGTCTTGATCATGCGCGCCAGCCCGGTGAACGTGGGCTCGGTAAAGCGCAGCAGGCGCAAGCCGTCGACGGCCGCCAGGTGCAGCCGAGGGCCAGCGATCTCCATGAGTCCGGGATCCACCACCAGCTCGGTCCCCGTGCCCTCGAGGTCCCAGGCCAGGTGGTGCAGTCGCCGGGAACTCCAGCCGGGGGTCTGCGCGACCGAGACCACGCGGTGCTGGCCGTTCCCGGCGACCTCCGCCACCCAGTCCAAGTCTCCGACGAGCGACGACGGGTCCCACGCCCCGATGAGACCCAGGGCGAGGAAGGTCAGCGCCAGCAGGACCAGGCCGAGTACCGCGGACACTGGGATGAGGGCGTGAGCTTCGCCCCACCATGCGTGCGTCTCGATCGATAGTGCCATCGCAACTAGATCCGTGGTGACCACTGCACGCGCGTACCGGCTCTGCCGGCGGGCACGCGGTGGTGCGCGAAAGAGGCGCGCTGGGCGGCGACCGAGGATTGTCGACTGCACTGGAGCGAGCCGCTGTTTCACTCCGTCACCGGCCGTGTCCTGCCTGTCAGAAGATTCGCTGAGATCGAGATTTGTGCTCATGCCGCCCCCGGACGCTCAACACCACGGTTCATTCACTCCCCGTGAGGAGTGGAAACCCTACGTAGCGCTCCGGCCCGGATGCAGGCCGCCCGCTCTAGTGGTTCCCCCAAAGAGTCGAACCGCAGGTGGCGATCGTTACACGTCGATCTCCGATCAATGCCCCAGGACATGGACAGGACGAGCTTGGTAGCCGTGGACTCACAGGTGCCCCTGCCATCTGGCCGACCGACCCGATGCGACCTCGCGGCGATCCTGACCCTCTCAAACCCTCTCAGCCGTTGAGCGGAGAGGTTCACGCCGGGATCTGAGGGAGCCGGCGGGTGCGATCCCCGCCGGCCACCCGACACTCAAAGTCGGTCGGTGGATCCAGGCTCAACGTCTCCGTGGGCCTCGCAGAGCGTCTGCGGTACCGGGATGCCGCGTCCGCGACCGGCATGATCACCGAGGACGGGACGGTCATCCCGTTCATCCGCAACCTCGTGCTGCGGGTGATCCCGGTGCTGCACCGGCGGGAGCTTCAGCGCAAGCTCGCGGAGATCCAGCTCGATCGCGGCGGATCGGTGCTTGCGGCCGGTCGCCAGCTGCTGGGTACGGGCGCGAGCGGTGCCCGGGTCGCCACGGTGCTGAAGGTGGCAGGCGACGAGGCGCTGCGCTCGGACCCCGCGCTCGCGGGCGAGCTCTTCGCCGGGGCGGTCTAGAGTCCACGAACGAGTTACCGTCCTGAATGAAACGTCTGCGTCACCTGCGCCGTTGTGTGAGTAGGAGCAGTATGTTGCTCCACCTCGCCCGGAAGACGGTGTGCCTGATGGTCGACCTGCTCTGTTGCACCGCATGCGGACAGCGGGGCTGGCAGCGCTGGTTGCGGCCATCGTCGCCGTCCCCCTCGTCCTCATCGCCGCGGAGAGCGGGTCGAACTCCGGCGATGCGGTGATCGGAGGGCTCCCGCGCCAGGGTCTCCTGTCGGCACCCGTCGCGCCGGAACTGCTGGGCGCCTCGGGCGTCCTCCCCAGGACGAGGCGGTGAGCCCGCTCGTGGCCACGTCCAATGCCGGTGCGGCTGTGGTCACCGCGGGACCGCGCAGCGTCCCGCCGGTCGTGCTCGACGCCTACATCCGCGCTGAGCGCACCCTCGCGGAGCAGCAGCGGCAATGCGGACTCTCGTGGCAACTCCTTGCCGGGCTCGGCCGGGTGGTGTCGGACCACGCCCGCGGTGGAGGGCTCGATGAGCGGGGGACGACAATCGCCCCGGTCCTCGGGCCGCGGCTCAACGGCACTCGCGGCGTCGCCAGGGTCGAGGACACCGACGGCGGGCGGCTCGACGGTGACCGCATCTGGGACCGCGCCGTGGGCCCCCTGCAGCTCTGGCCGTCGGTGTGGGGGCGGGCCGGCGGCGGGGGAAACCCGGGCAACGTGGGCGACGCCACCCTCGCCGCCGGGCGCTTCCTTTGCGAGAAAGGCGCGGACCTGCGCACTCCCAGCGCTCAGGTGGCCGCACTCTTCCGCTACCAGCGGTCCGAGGCGTTCGTGCGTACCGCGATGCAGTGGGCGCGGGCGTACGGCGCGCCGTCGGCGACGGTGCTGGCCGGTCCCGTGCCGGCGGCAGAGTCCGCGGCCACGGGCTTCGACAGCACCGGGTTGCGGCGGGACCTGACTGCGGTGGCTCCCCTCCGCGGCGCGCTGGGCACGCCGCCGACCCCGCCACCTACGGCTCCGCCGCCCACGGCTCCGCCGCCCACGGCTCCGCCGCCGTCCAGCAGTCCGATCCCAGGCGGCTGACCGGAACCCTCGCTGGAACCGCCGTCGCTGCTCGAGTACGCACCGCTGCTGCGCACCCGTCCGCTAACGTCATGTGACCGATTACGTCCTCGGACCCGTTGGTCGCCAGCGTACGGGCAACCGTATGGCGGTACGGTGCGCTTGCGAGTGACTCTCGGTTGGTGATCGTATGCGTTGCGCACGTAACGAACGGCTCCAGGCAAGCGATCGAAAAGCTGAAGATAGAATCAGCACTCTGACGAGGGGGCCGCATGGTTCTTCCGAAGATCGCAGCGGACCACGAGCTCGCACTCCAGGCCAGCCCGACTGCGCGAACTCTCGTGGCTCAGATCGCGGCGAACCCGTCGGCACCGCTGTGCGCCGCGTTCGTGGGCCCGGGAGGCACCGGCAAGTCCGCGGTCCTCGACGCAGTGGCTGCCGCTTACCTACGGGCCGGCGTCGACGTGATCCGGCTCGACGGCCGGCTCGAGCACCTTCCCGCCGTCGTCGCGGATGCAGCCGTCCTGGTCGATGGAGCGCAGCGACTCTCTCCCGCAATCCTCGGCGAGCTCCAGACGCTCCCCGACTCGGACGAGGCGCGCCTGGTCGTCGCCTACCGGCCGTGGCCCCGGTCCCGGTCGATGTCAGAGCTCGCCACCAGCATCACCCGACGGCGTGCGCCGGTGGTCGTGGGCCATCTCGCTCGGACCGCAGTCGCGTCGCGCATCGCCGTGCGGTCGGCTACCACGCCTCCAGACGGCCTCGTCGACCTCGTCCACGAGCAGTCCGGCGGGTTGCCGAAGCTCGTCGATCTGATCACTCAGGGGTTGGTGGACTCGGGCCGGTTCGATCCTCGCCACCCGGAGCGGTTCAAGCGACCTGACCGCATCACTGTGTCGGCAAGCCTCGCCGAGCGGCTCCGCCCGCAGGTCGACGCCCTGGAACCCGCGGTGCACGGCCTGCTGGAGGCGATGGCGGTCGGTGCATCCCTGGACGGCCCCACATTGTCGGC
>JALYQB010000672.1 GCA_030856045.1 Actinomycetota bacterium | reverse complement strand
GGGTTGCATGAGCCGCCCCGACGTCGAGGCGGCCGCCCTGGCCGAGTTCCCCGAGCTGCGACGGCTGATCGACCTGCGCGAAACCGGGTGGGTGTTCCTACCCCGTTTCGCCGACGGCGAGCTGATCTAGGTGCGCGGGGTGCGCACCTGGCCGGACGGGTGGGCCGAGGCGATCCGTATCCGATACACCACTGACGCCGCGGCGCTGCGCATCGACCACGACGGGGTGTCGTGTGGCAGCGGGAGGGCACGCTGAGCGAGATCGCCCGGGTTGCCAGCGCTCCCCCCGCCGTCAGCACCAGGCGCCCCGCGTCTGGTGCTGGCGACCGGCCCCCTGGTGTGGACCCCGTAGCCGGCGCGTCACCAGGCCGTGCCTCGGACAGGCGGCTGTGCACGCGCGCCGTGTCGTCGAAGTCATCGACGACCAGCAGAGCTAGTCTGCGTGCGTGACTGATCTGGCCGCTACCGCGTTCGTGGCTCGGTTGGACAAGGCCGGGCCGGCTGTCTGGACGGCCCTCGAGGGGGAGAACCGAGCCGCGTTCGAAGAAGAGTTCCACGCTATCCTTGCCGAGGTCGCCGAGACGTTCGATGCTGAGCGTCTGAGCCAGGTGGTGCGGCGCTGGTGGCCCCGTGCGGTGCTCGACGCCAACCCCGACCCGATCGCCGAGCACATCGGCCAGCGCCTTGGCGACGGTGACGAGTCGGTGCTCACCAAGACCGCAGCTGAGCTGCGTGCCGAGATGATCAGTCAGGGCGAATGCGTTACGAGGTGATCTTCGCATCCTAAAGACCGACAGGTGGACCAGTCATCTCGGAGACTGGGGTGTGATCGAATACACCGTCCACGCAGCCGTTGTGCGGGTGGTATGTGCTCCGCGCCACCTGGACAGGCGGCTGATCAGGTAAAGGCCGGTTCCGGCGTGCAGCGCTGCTGCGTCGAGCCCGAGGCCACCCTCACACCGGGACTATCAACACCGCGGTCGCGTGCTCGGCGAGCCGCCGAAGATCGGTCAGGTCGACGGTCGCCACCCCGCAGCTCGGCGAGCCGACCGGCATCGAGGGTGAGGGTGACCTGGTGTCGTCGCCGACCGCGCTTGGGCACGTGGAGGGTGCGCCGGCCGATCGCCGCGGACACGGGTTGGACGGAGGCTCCACACCGTGGCACACTTTTCCCGTGCTACCTCGACACCGTTTCTTCTACGGGTACCGGCTCCCGGTGCCCGTAGAGGTGTGAGCACGACGCAGACCACCACGACGCCCCGGAGTCCACGGACCCGGGGCGTCGGTGCTGCCGGGGGACGTGGCCCCCGATCCGAGCGGGAGACCACCGTGATCTCACAAGGACCAGCGATGAAGAGCCCAGCGATACCTGAGACCGAGACGCCCGCGATGCCGTCCGACCTGGACTCGTTGCGCACCGAGATCGACCGGCTGGACGCCGAGATCCTCCGGCTGATCCAGCGGCGCACCGCGGTGTCCAAGGCCATCGGCAGTGCCCGGATGGCCGCGGGCGGTCCGCGCGTCGTCCACGGCCGTGAGATGGCCGTGCTCGACCGCTACCGCGAGCTGGGCGTCGAGGGCAGGGAGCTCGCGATGCTGCTGCTGCGGCTCGGCCGCGGCAGACTCGGGCGCTGACGGTGAACCGTCGATCGGAGGCTTGACGATGATCCACGCCATCGCCCTCATCATCGCCCTGGTGGGGCTGCTCGCCGCCGTGGCACACGGCGGTTACCTCCTCATGCTGAGCTCGGCCGCGGGACGGCGCACGGGAGGAGCACCGGTCACGCAGTACGTCCGCGGTCGGCTGCCGGTCGCAGGCGTCACCGTCGGAGTCGCGCTGCTCGCTCTGCTGCTGACTGCCGGGGGCACCGGGCTCGATCTGCTCGCGATCGTGGCGGGCGCGGGCAGCGGTGGCGTCGCCTACCAGGCGCTGCAGAACACCCGTGCGCGCTACCGCAGCGGCGATTGAGTGCACCCGGGGTCCAGTTCACCGCCTACGCTGGGCGCGTGAGCATGGGGACGAGCAGGTGAGCGACGGACCCCGGTTGGTCGCCGACCGGTACCGCCTCGACGAGCGGATCGGGTCGGGTGCGATGGGGGTGGTCTGGCGGGCGCACGACGAGCGCCTCGACCGCACCGTCGCCGTCAAGCAGCTGCTGCTGCAACCCGGGCTGTCTGCTGCGGAAGCGGCGGACAGTCGCGCTCGTGCGATGCGGGAAGGCCGGATCGCGGCGCGGCTGCAGCACCCACACGCGATCAGCGTGTTCGACGTCGCGCTCGGTCCCGATGGCGAGGGTGGCGAGGGGACCGAGCCGTGGCTGGTCATGGAGTACCTGCCCTCCCGCAGCCTCGCGACCGTGCTGGCGGAGCAGGGCCCACTGCCGCCACGGGAGGTGGCCCGGATCGGCAGGCAGGTCGCCGACGCGCTGGCCGCGGCCCATGGCGCGGGCATCGTGCACCGCGACATCAAGCCCGGCAACGTGCTGCTCGGCGAGGACGGCACCGTCAAGATCACCGACTTCGGCATCTCCCGGGCCAGCTGGGACGTGACGGTCACCCGCACCGGCGTGCTCGCCGGCACGCCGGCGTACTTCGCCCCGGAGGTGGCCCGCGGCGAGGTGCCGGGGCCCGCCTCCGACGTGTTCTCCCTCGGCGCGACGCTCTACACCGCCGTCGAGGGTGCGCCGCCGTTCGGGCTCGACGAGAACACTCTCGCGCTGCTGCGCGCGGTGGCCGACGGAAAGGTGCACCCGCCGCAGCGGGCGGGGCCGCTGCACGCCGTGCTGATGCGGCTGCTGCGCGACGACCCCGCCGAGCGGCCCGTGATGGCGGGTGCCCGCGACATGCTGGCAGGGATCGCGTCCGGCGGGTCCGCAGGCTCGACCACCGCTGCGGTGCTACCCACCGCAGCGCCGCGGACCGTCGCAGTCCCGTCCCCGCTGGATACTCACAGAGGCGCAGCGCCGCCGCAGACGTCGCGGCCGTCGCCCCCGGCCGAGCGCCCCGCTCCCAGCACGGCGGGCGCCCCGTGGTGGCAGGGACGGGGTGCGC
>JALYQB010000100.1 GCA_030856045.1 Actinomycetota bacterium | reverse complement strand
CTCCATGACCCAGGGAGTGTGCCGCCGGACGCGCCATCGTCCCGGCCAACGTCAACCACCCCGAGGCCGAGCCGATGAGCATCGGCAAGCGGTCCCTGGTGAAGGTCAACGCCAACAGGAGCCACTGGCGCGGCGAACGCGCCGATGATCTCCTTCGCCAAGGCGTGCATGGATCGGGGCTCGTTGCCGCTGATCCTGTGCAACCGCGTCCATGTCGCTCCGCCCCTCAACGTGAACGACTCCGACGCCGCCGCGCGCCCGGCCATCCTGGACGAGGCGCTGGCTGCAGCCGACAAGTTCCTGACCTGAACGACTCCCGGTCAGGGCGCACCGCCCCCGTCACCGCCGCCACCGAAGTCGCCGCCGAAGTCAGCGCTGGGGCTTCCGTGCTGCTGGCCGAACATGTGGGCCGACGCGATGCCCCACGCGGCACCGGTGTCGGCGAAGTACCGCTGCGAGTCCGTCCCGTAGTAGCCCGACTGCAGCGGCCGGTACGCCGCGCCGGCTCGCCAGTGCGGGACCAGATGCCCACCGACCCACACTTTGCGCATGTCGGGTCGCCCGCCGCCACGTACCCGCTCGGCATCCTGCGCGCACGCCGGGACCTCGCGCATCGTCCCGCCCGGGGGAGCCCAGCGGACATCGGCGGTGGCGGGACCGTGCCGGGGGTCGAAGAAGCACGGTGGCCGTCGCTCGGGTCGGGGCAGGCCGGCGCGCCGGGAGTGCAGGCACGCCATCGCGAACCGGCCGTCGCCGATGGCCGCGGTCACCCGGGTCGTGTCGTCTGCGCGCCGCACTGACGTCAAGGCGTCCTTCGCCCGGTCGTAGGCGTCGAGCGCGCGCTTGAACTCCGTACGGCTGCCCTCGTCCAGGTCCTCCCCGACGAGGTCGCGGTCGAGCTGTTGGAGGTCCTCGCCGAGCGCGGTGACGTCCTCGTCCAGCACTCGCTGCAGAAGCGCCAGGTCGGCCGGGTTGTCCGCCTGCCGGCGAGTCCGTTGCCGCCGGCCCACGACGTAGCCGGCCACCGCCACGGCTGCACCCGCGATGAGCACCCACTCCACGGGGACGAGTGTGACACCGGTCGGCACGCAACGTCATAGGAAGCGAGGGTCATAGCCCACTGTGATGTCTCAGGACATCGGTGACGGTTATGTCTCAGGACATCGGTGACACTACGGGTTTTTGGGCTGGTAGCCGCGGTGGCCGGTCAGGGTGAACTGGGCGATGAGCCGGTGGTGGTCGAAGACGGCGACTTCGCGGTGTTGGCGGATGAGGGTGACCTGGCGGTGTGCGTGTCGGCGACCGACGCCGAGGAGGTGGGCGTCGAGGCCAATGCAGCCGCTGGCGCTGACGGTGGCGGTCTTGATTCGCACCGGCCAGGGCAGCGGGGTGTGACCGGGTCCGTCGAGTGGGCCGAGGGCGTAGCGCTCGGCCGGGGTCATCCCGCCGAGGTGGGTCTTGCGGCGTCGGTGGTTGTAGTGGGTGCGGTAGCAGTCCAGCAGGTTCTGGAGCCCGTTCTCGTCGGGTGCTGGTGGTCGTTTGGCCAGCCACTTGAGCACGGTGGAGTGGGCGCGTTCGTTCTTCCCGCAGGTCTGGGGATGCCCGACCGAGCTGGTGGTGGCCGCCACGCCCAGCGCGTGCAGGTTCTCCTCCAGCCGGCTGACCCAACCCCGACGTCGGCCCGAGAACGCCGGGCCGTTGTCGGTCAACAGCCGTGCCGGCAGGCCGTGGCAGGCGGCGGCGACGACGAACGTCGCCCAGGCGTCGGCGCCGTTCTCGCTGGGCGCCACCCGCAGTGCCAGGTCGAGGCGGGAGCAGTCGTCGGTGAGCTGCAAGATCACCACCGTGCACCCGGTGGCCAGCTCATAGTCGAACCCGTCCAGCTGCCACAGCGTGTTCGGCTGGTCCGCCTCGAACCGGTGCCGAGACCGACGCGGACGCCGCTGCGGGACCCGCACGATCTGACCGCGCCGGTCCAGGATCCGATTGATCGTGGCCCGGCTCGGCACCGTCGCTCCTGCCGGCACCGTCGACCACGCCTCACGATGGTCGCCGATCCAGAACGCGATCTGCTCCGCGCCGGCGTCCCAGCCCTGCTCGTCGAGCTCCTTGCGGGCCCGCACGATCACGTCCTCGACCCCGACGGTGACCCTGCACGGACAACGCAGCGGGCGCCGCGAGCGCGGGTAGAAGCCCGCGACCCCCTCGACCGCGAACCGGGCCAGGTACTTGTAGAACGTCTTGGTCGTGACGCCGAGCCGCGCGCACTCCGCGGTCACATTGACCCGTTCACCGCCCTGCACCCGCGCCACCAACGCCGCGAACTCTGGACCCACCGGAACCCCATCTCTGGCCATCGCCCAGCGTGAGCGAC
>JALYQB010000052.1 GCA_030856045.1 Actinomycetota bacterium | reverse complement strand
CTGGATCGCCTGGGCGCTCGTGCCGGCGGCCTGCTGGACGCTGACGGCCGGAAGCCCGACCTGTCCGCCGATCTCGGCGGCGGGACCAGCTGACGACGCCACGGTTTCGGTGTCTTCCATCTTCATTGTTGACCCTCCCGAGTCAGATCGTGATCGTGTCGAGTTGACGGATCCCCAGCGTCGCGGCTGGGGCCGCGTGGAGCATCGGGGAAATCCCGCACCACCCCCTCAACCCGGCCGGGCTCGACGGGACAGCGTCCGTCGGTTGAGGGTTGCGATGGGGATCTCCCCGATGCTTCACGCACGATTTGGCAGTCATCGTGATCCGCAGTGAGTACGACTCGCCACGAAAACCCCTTAAGCATCAGGAGGACGACGTGAAGCATGATCAGCCAGGCAGGAGCGCCAACAAGAAGTTCTGGGTCCGAACGGCCGTGCTGGGCGTGATGGTGGCCGTTCCGATGGCGGTCTTCGCAAACCCCGCGTACGCCGCCACCGGAGTGAGCAAGAACGGAGCCGAGTTGACCGTCACCGCAGCTGCGGGCAAGGCCAACGATCTCTTCATCAGGAGTTCGCCGAACGGGCAGTTCATCCTCATCAGGGACCGCGGGGACTCGCTCACCCCCGGATCGGGATGCCAGGCCGTAGGAACAGAGGTGATGTGTTCGCGGTCCGGTATCAACCGCGTCGTCGTCCGCGCAGGTGACGGTAACGACAGGGTTGCCGTGAGCGATGTCGCGAGTACCCTCAACGGCGGCGCCGGTAACGACATCTTCAGCGTCGGCTTCGCCGGTGCCGGCCGACACCTTCTCCTCGGCCAAGACGGCGACGACCGCATCTTCGCCGGCAGCGGCGACATCCTCAGCGGCGGCCCAGGCAATGACCTTCTCGTCGGCAGTGAGTTCACCGACTCCCTCCGCGGTGGTGACGGCAACGACGACCTCCGCGGGGGTGACGGCAACGACGAGCTCCGCGGCGACGCCGGTAACGACCGCCTTGACGGCGGGCCCGGCTTCGATGACCTGTGCATCGGCGAAACCGAGATCAACTGCGAGGCAGATGTCTGATCTGCCTCGGATCCGCAGGTAGTGGCGCGACGCGGCGGCCGGCCTCTCGGACCGGCCGGCCGCCAGACCCGCCCCAGCCACGGTCGCCTCCTGTGACCGTGCCGGCCCCTGCTGCCCGTGGTGCTGTCCTCCTAGAATCGCCGGGTGGCTTCCCCGGGAACCGGTCTCGCAGTCAGCGATGCAGTGCAGGTGTTACGCCGGGTTTTCGGCTACGACTCGTTCCGGGGCGGGCAGCAGGAGATCATCGACCACGTCACCGCCGGTGGTGACGCGCTCGTGCTCATGCCCACCGGGGGCGGCAAGTCGCTGTGCTACCAGATTCCCGCGCTGGTGCGCGAGGGCGTCGGCGTCGTCGTCTCGCCGCTCATCGCGCTGATGCAGGACCAGGTCGACGCCCTGACCGCACTCGGGGTGCGGGCCGGGTTCCTCAACTCCACCCAGGACCTCCACCAGCGCCGTCAGGTCGAGTCCGCCTTCCTCGCGGGTGAGCTCGCCCTGCTCTACCTGGCGCCGGAACGGCTGCGCGTCGAGGCGACGTCGCGGCTGCTGGACCGCGGCACGATCTCGCTGTTCGCCATCGACGAGGCGCACTGCGTGGCCCAGTGGGGCCATGACTTCCGGCCCGACTATCTCGCCCTGTCCGCGCTGCACGAGCGCTGGCCCACCGTGCCCCGCATCGCGCTGACCGCGACGGCCACCGAGGCGACCCACGCCGAGATCGCGTCCCGGCTGAATCTGGGAGACGCCCGGCACTTCGTGGCGAGCTTCGACCGCCCGAACATCCAGTACCGCATCGTGGGCAAGAACGAGCCCCGCCGGCAGCTGCTGGAACTGCTGCGCACCGAGCACGCCGGCGACGCGGGCATCGTCTACTGCCTGTCGCGGGCCTCGGTCGAGAAGACCGCGCAGTTCCTGACGGAGAGCGGGATCGAGGCACTGCCCTACCACGCGGGGCTCGACGCGCGCACCCGGGCCGCGAACCAAGCGCGCTTCCTGCGCGGGGACGGCGTGGTGATGGTCGCCACGATCGCGTTCGGCATGGGTATCGACAAGCCCGACGTGCGCTTCGTCGCCCACCTCGACCTGCCCAAGTCCGTCGAGGGCTACTACCAGGAGACCGGCCGGGCCGGACGCGACGGCCTGCCGTCGACCGCCTGGTTGGCCTACGGCCTGCAGGACGTCGTGCAGCAGCGCAAGCTGATCGACACGTCCGAGGGCGACGACGCCCACCGCCGCCGGCTGGCCGCCCACCTCGACGCCATGCTGGCGCTGTGCGAGACGGTCGAGTGCCGTCGCGGGCAGCTGCTCGCCTACTTCGGCCAGCACGCCACCACGTGCGGCAACTGCGACACCTGCCTGACCCCGCCGGAGTCGTGGGACGGCACGATCGCCGCGCAGAAGCTGCTCTCGACGGTGTTCCGGCTCGACAGGGAACGCCGCCAGAAGTTCGGCGCCGGCCAGGTGATCGACATCCTGCTCGGCAAGCCGACGCCCAAGGTCACCCAGTTCGGCCACGACTCCCTGACGGTGTTCGGTATCGGCACGGAACTGCGCGAGGGGGAGTGGCGCGGCGTGGTGCGCCAACTACTCGCCCAGGGTCTGCTCACCGTCGAGGGCGACTACGGCACGCTCGTGCTCACCGCCACCAGCGCCGAGGTGCTGAGCAGGCAGCGCCAGGTCATGCTGCGCCGCGAACCCGAACAGGCGCGGCCCGCGAAGGCCACGAGGCCCGAGAAGGGCGCTCAGCGCGCCACACCGGTCGACCTCCCCGAGGCAGCCGTGCCGGTGTTCGAGCAGCTCCGGGCCTGGCGCGCGGCCACCGCGAAGGAACAGGGCGTGCCCGCGTACGTGATCTTCCACGACGCCACCCTGCGCCAGATCGCCACCGAGGCACCCTCGACCCTGGCCGAACTCGCCACCGTGAACGGTGTCGGCGAGGCCAAGCTGGCGCGCTACGGGCAACAGATCCTGGACATCCTCACAGCCGGTGAGAAAGAAACTGGCCGCCGGCGAGGAGAGT
>JALYQB010000025.1 GCA_030856045.1 Actinomycetota bacterium | reverse complement strand
CTCGCCGGGCGGGTGTTGCCGCGTCCCGGCGCGAGACCACCGCGCGGCTGCCCCGTCGTGCTCGTCGACGACGTCCTCACGACCGGCGCGACGGCCGCTGCCTGCACCGCGGCGCTGCGGCGATCGGGCGTCGAGGTGCACGCGATCGTGGCCGTCGCCGCAGCAGGCCTGGCAAGCCCGCCCCGGTGCGGCTAGCGTCGTGTGACAGCGAAAAACCTTCGGGACCGGAAGGAGGCGAGCAGAGCCGATGACCCTGGCGCCTGCGGTCGCGCGAGCCCCCTGATCCGAGGGTTTCCCAGCGACCCGGGCGCCACTCCAGTTCCCCACCAGCTGACGCTGGAGAACGCCAGGGAGGTCGCCCTAGTGGACATAGTCGTGAAAGGTCGCAACGTCGAGGTGCCCGAGCACTATCGGGTGCACGTCACCGACAAGATGGCGCGCGTCGAGCGGTACGACAGCAAGGTCATCCGCTACGACATCGAACTGTTCCACGAGAAGAACCCGAGGCAGTCCAAGGTCTGTCAGCGGGTCGAGATCACCGGCAAGGGCAAGGGTCCGGTGGTGCGAGCCGAGGCCCGCGGGCCCGACTTCTACGCCGCGCTCGACTCCGCGGTGGCCAAGCTCGAGGCCCGGCTGCGCCGCAGCAGCGATCGCCGCAAAGTGCACCACGGACGCCGCCAGCCCACCTCCGTTGCCGAGGCGACCGCACCGCTCGCCGCACCGCTCGCCGCGTCCCTCGTCGCGGACACCGGCAACGGCCGGCACGCCGCGACCCGCCTGCTCGACCCGCCCGACGAACAAGACCCGTACATCCCCGGGCAGCGCGGGGAGTCCACCGACGTGGACGGCCCGGGCCAGATCGTGCGCGAGAAGGCGCACTCGGCCGAACCGATGACCGTCGATCAGGCTCTCTACGAGATGGAGCTGGTCGGCCACGACTTCTACCTGTTCGCCTGCGCCGACACCGGTCGGCCCAGCGTGGTGTACCGCCGCAGGGGCTTCGACTACGGCGTCATCCGGCTCGTCTGACCCGGCTTCACCCCTGGCTGTGCTCCCCGACGGGGCATTGGCCTCATCGGACGAGGCCAATGCCCCATTCGCGACGTCCCGGGCTTTCCTACCAGCGGCGATGCCACGGCCGTCGGCTGCGCCTACGATGGGTGCCGGTTACGGGGGCCCGGCTCGTCCGCCGAGCCCGCCGAAGTTCGTGCTGACGATCGTGAGTGAGGTCTTCCCGGATGGTCCTGTCCCGACTGCTCCGTGCCGGCGAGCACAAGCTGGTGCGCAGGCTGCGCGCCATCGCCGACCACATCAACGGCCTGGAGACCGACGTCGCCACACTCGCCGACGCCGAGCTGCGGGCCAAGACCGAGGAGTTCCGGAGCCGCCACACCGGGGGCGAGTCGCTCGACGACCTGCTGCCCGAGGCGTTCGCCGTCGCCCGCGAGGCGGCGAGGCGCACGCTCGGTCAGCGCCACTTCGACGTCCAGCTCATGGGCGGTGCGGCGCTGCACCTGGCCAACGTGGCCGAGATGCGCACCGGTGAGGGCAAGACCCTGACCTCCGTGCTGCCCGCCTACCTCAACGCGCTGACGGGCAAGGGCGTCCACGTCGTCACCGTCAACGACTACCTGGCCAAGCGCGACGCCGAGTGGATGGGCCGCGTGCACCGGTTCCTCGGCCTCGAGGTCGGCGTGATCCTGTCGCAGATGCGGCCGGACCAGCGCCGCGAGGCCTACGCGGCGGACATCACCTACGGCACGAACAACGAGTTCGGCTTCGACTACCTGCGCGACAACATGGCGTGGACCATCGCCGACTGCGTCCAGCGCGGCCACCAGTATGCGATCGTCGACGAGGTCGACTCGATCCTCATCGACGAGGCACGCACGCCGCTGATCATCTCCGGTCCGGCCGACCAGTCGTCGCGCTGGTACGGCGAGTTCGCCCGGCTCGCGCCGCTGATGCGCCGTGACGTCCACTACGAGGTCGACGAGCGCAAGCGCACCGTGGGGGTGTCGGAAGAGGGCGTCGAGTTCGTCGAGGACCAGCTCGGCATCGACAACCTCTACGAAGCGGCGAACAGCCCGCTCGTCGGCTACCTCAACAACGCGCTGAAGGTGAAGGAGCTCTACACCCGCGACAAGGACTACATCGTCCGCGGCGGGGAGGTCCTCATCGTCGACGAGTTCACGGGCCGCGTCCTCGCTGGCAGGCGCTACAACGAGGGCATGCACCAGGCCATCGAGGCCAAGGAGAAGGTGGAGGTCAAGGCCGAGAACCAGACGCTGGCCACGATCACCCTGCAGAACTATTTCCGGCTCTACGAGAAGCTCGCCGGCATGACGGGCACGGCGCAGACTGAGGCGGCGGAGCTGCACCAGACCTACAAACTGGGCGTCGTCACCATCCCCACGAACCGGGAGATGATCCGGGCGGACCGCGGCGACCTCGTGTACAAGCATGAGGAGGCCAAGTTCGCGGCGGTCGTCGCCGACATCGCCGAGCGGCGCCGCAGCGGCCAGCCGGTGCTGGTGGGCACCGCGAGCGTCGAGCGCTCCGAGTACCTGTCGAAGGCGCTCGAGAAGGCGGGCATCCCGCACTCGGTGCTCAACGCGAAGCAGCACGAGAAGGAGGCGTCGGTCATCGCCGAGGCCGGCCGCCGCGGCACGGTCACCGTCGCCACCAACATGGCAGGCCGCGGAACCGACATCATGCTCGGCGGCAACCCCGACTTCATCGCCGACGCGCAGCTCCGCGCGAGGGGGCTCGACCCGGTGGACACCCCCGAGGAGTACGAGGCGGCCTGGGACACGGCGCTCTCCGGCGCCCGTTCGGAGGTCAAGACGGAGTCCGAGGAGGTCATCCAGGCCGGCGGGCTGTACGTCCTCGGCACCGAGCGGCATGACTCCCGGCGCATCGACAACCAGCTCCGCGGCCGCTCCGGCCGGCAGGGCGACCCCGGCGAGTCGCGGTTCTACCTCTCCCTGCGAGACGAGCTGATGGTGCGGTTCAACGGCCCGTTCGTCGAGCGGATCATGACTTCGCTGAAGATGGAGGACGACGTCCCCATCGAGGCGAAGATGGTCTCCAAGGCGATCCTGTCGGCGCAGACGCAGGTGGAGCAGCAGAACATGGAGATCCGCAAGAACGTCCTCAAGTACGACGAGGTCATGAACCTGCAGCGCAAGGTCATCTACGCCGAGCGGCGGCGCGTGCTCGAGGGCGAGGACCTCCGCGACCAGGTGCAGCTGATGATCGTCGATGTGATCACCGCCTACGTCGACGGCGCGACCGAGAACGGCTATGCCGAGGACTGGGACCTCGACGGGCTGTGGACGGCGCTGAAGACGCTCTACCCCGTGGGGGTACAGCACCCCGCCATCGCCGACGATGCCGGCGACCTCACCCGCGAGGTGCTCCTGGAGGCCGTGCTCGCCGACGCGCGGCAGGCCTACGCCCGCCGCGAGGCCGAGCTGACGGAGAAGGCGGGCCCGGACGCGATGCGGGACCTCGAGCGCCGCGTCGTCCTCTCGGTGCTGGACCGCAGGTGGCGCGAGCACCTCTACGAGATGGACTACCTCAAGGAAGGCATCGGGCTGCGCGCCTTGGCGCAGCGCGATCCGCTCGTGGAGTACCAGCGCGAGGGTTTTGACATGTTCGTTTCCATGATGGAGGCGATCAAGGAAGAGTCCGTCGGCTTCCTGTTCAACGTCGACGTGCAGGTGGATGCGGCTCCCACGCCGCCCGTCCTGGATGTCAACGCGCTCGTCGCCACCGGCCCGGGGGAGGGCCCCGGTGAGGTCATCGCCGAGCACCTGGTCGGCGACGATTCCTCCGCACCGGTGACGGCCCCGCAGGTCAAGGCGGCCCCGGCGGTCGGGCTGACCGCTGAGACGGTCGATGAACTGCCCTCGACCCCGCCGGCCCGCACGGTGCTCCCCGAGGCGTTCGGCCGCCCGAAGCAGCCGGGCAACCTGGCCTACAC
>JALYQB010000772.1 GCA_030856045.1 Actinomycetota bacterium | reverse complement strand
TTCGACTTCTCCTGAGCCCCGACGACGTGGCCGACGAGGTCGCGGCCGCTGCGTGCCCCCCGGTCCCGCGGGCGGCCGGATCGGATTAATGTCTGCCACCACGCAGTGATTCCGGACTCTCGAGGTGTGCGATGACCCGCTCCCGCTCGACCCGGCTCCGACGGGTCGCCGCGCTGTGTTCGATTGCAGTGGCCGCTGCCGCCGCCGTCTCCCTCTCCGCCTGCGCGGCCTCCGAGCGGGGCGAGGGAGGTGGCGACGGCGGCACGCTGACGTTCGGGGCTGCCGGCGCGCCGGCGATGTTCGACCCGTTCTACGCCTCGGACGGCGAGACCTTCCGCGTGACCCACCAGATCTTCGAGGGTCTGGTCGGCCTCGAGGAGGGCGGGTCCGATCTCGAGCCAGGGCTGGCGACCAGGTGGGAGTCGAGTCCCGACGGCCGCACCTGGACGTTCACCCTGCGGGAGGGTGTGACCTTCCACGACGGCACCGGGTTCAACGCGGACGCCGTGTGTGCGAACTTCGAGCGCATGTTCAGCCAGGTCGGCATCGCGCAGACCGCCTCGGTCTCATACTACTGGACGCAGAGCTTCGGCGGCTTCGCCGACGGCGCCGTGCCCTCGTTGTACGAGTCGTGCACCGCCCAGAATCCCACGACCGCGGTGATCGGCCTGACCCGCGCCACCGGGAAGTTCCCCGCGCTGCTGGCCCTGGACGCGTTCCAGATGCAGAGCCCGGCGGCGCTGGAACAGTACGAGGCCAACAACGTGGCTGCCCAGGGTTCCGGGTTCGCCTTCCCGCCCTACGCGCTGGAGCACCCGACCGGCACCGGCCCGTTCCGCTTCGTGAGCTACGACGAGGCCAACGGCAGCATCGAGCTGGCGCGCAACGAGGACTACTGGGGTGAGCAGGCCAAGCTCGACCAGCTGATCTTCCGGGTCATCCCCGACGAGACGGCTCGGCGGCAGGCGCTCGAAGCCGGCGAGATCGACGGGTACGACCTCCCCAACCCCGCCGACTGGCAGGGCCTGCGCGACAGCGGGTTCAACCTCATGATCCGTGACCCGTTCAACATCCTGTACCTGGGGATCACGCAGAAGAACAACCCGGCGCTGACGGACCTGCGGGTCCGGCAGGCGTTGGCCTACGCGGTCGACCGGCAGACGCTCGTGTCGTCGGCGCTGCCGGACGGCGCCGAGGTGGCGAAGGAGTTCTACCCGGATACCGTCGACGGGTGGACCGCCGACGTGCAGGAGTACCCGCACGACCCGGAGCGCGCCCGCCGGCTGCTCGCCGAAGCCGGGCAGTCGAACCTCACGCTGAACTTCTACTGGCCCACCGAGGTCACCCGGCCCTACATGCCGGACCCGCAGGACCTCTTCGGCGCCATGCGCGAGGACCTCGAGGCCGTCGGCATCACCGTCAACCCGGTGAGCCTGCCGTGGAACGGCGGGTACATCGACGACGTGACGGCCGCGCAGGCCGACCTGTTCCTGCTCGGCTGGACCGGTGACTTCAACTCCCCGGACAACTTCGTCGGCACCTTCTTCAACACGACGAGCAACCAGTTCTGGACCCAGGGCGCCCCGTGGGGCCAGCAGTTGGCCGCCGAGCTGCAGGCTGCCGACGCCGAGCCCGACGAGCAGACCCGCATCGCGAGGTACGAGGAGCTGAACCGCAAGCTCATGGGCGAGTACCTGCCCGCGGTGCCGATCTCGCACTCACCGCCCGCGATCGTGGTGAGCGAGCAGGTGCAGGGCCTGGTGCCCAGCCCGCTCACCAAGGAGGAGTTCGCGTCGGTCAGCGTCGCCGGTTGATCGGCGGTGCTCCGGTACGCCGTTCGGCGCTTCGCCCAGCTCCTCGTGGTGGTGGCGGCGCTCTCGGTGCTGCTCTTCGCCTGGTTGCACTCCCTACCGGGAGGGCCGGTCTCAGCGCTTCTGGGAGAGCGCGGCACACCGGAGACGCGTGCGCAGCTGAGCGAGGCGCTCGGGCTCGACCAGCCGATCTGGGTGCAGTACTGGCGCTTTCTCGGGCGTGCGCTCACCGGTGACTTCGGCATCTCCACCGGCGTGCAGCCCGGCGACTCGGCGGCGGCCATCTTCCTGCAGCGCTTCCCGGCGACGGTCGAGCTCGCCACGCTGGGGATGCTGATCGCGCTGCTGGCCGCCATCCCGCTCGGCTACCTGGCAGCGCGACGTCGCGACACCTGGTTCGACAACGTCGGGGTGGTGGCGTCGTTGGTCGGCGTCGCGGTGCCGGTGTTCTTCCTGGCGTTTGTGCTCAAGTACGTCTTCGCGGTCCAGCTGGGCTGGCTCCCCACCTCGGGCCGGCAGACGGTGGGCATCGACGCGACGCGCATCACCGGGTTCTTCGTGCTCGACGGCCTGCTCACGCGCGAGTGGGACGCCGCCTGGGACGCGCTCCGTCACCTCATCCTGCCCGCGCTCGCGCTCTCCTCCATCCCGTTCGCGGTGATCTTCCGGATCACCCGCGCCGCGGTGCTCGACGTGCAGGACGAGGATTACGTGCGTACCGCCTATTCGAAGGGGCTGACGGACCGGGTGATCCGCGGCCGGCACGTGCTGCGCAACGCCCTGCTGCCCGTCGTCACCGCGATCGGCCTGCAGACCGGGGCGGCGCTCTCCGGGGCGGTGCTCACGGAGCGGGTGTTCGTGTTCCAGGGAGTGGGGCAGGCGTTGGCCTTCGGCTTCGAGCGGCGCGACTACGCCGTGCTGCAGATCGTGATCATCGCGGCGGCGATGGTGTACGTGCTGGTGAACCTGCTCGTCGACCTGTCCTACGCGGTGATCGACCCGAGGGTACGGATGTGATCACCAAGCGCCGGGAGTGCATCGACAAGCCGGCGGCCGCGGGGCACGCGGCCCGGTTCAGCCTCGTCGCCTCGGCGTGGCGGCGGCTGCGCCGCAACCCCGTATTCCTGGTGGGTGCAGGGATCATCGTGGTCTTCGTCGTGATCGCCGTCCTGGCACCGTGGCTCGCGCCGCATGACCCGGGCCTGCGGCTGCTCGAGGGACAGGTGGTCCGTGCGCGCAACGAGATCCCGCCCGCGCAGCCCGGGTTCCCGCTCGGCGGCGACCAGCAGGGTCGTGACTTCTTCTCCCGGATGCTGCTCGGCTCCCGGCAGACGCTGCTCGTCGCGGTGCTCGCGACGGTGATCGGGCTCGGCGGCGGGCTGGTGCTGGGCACTGTCGCAGGCGCGATCAGCGGCTGGGTCGACTCCGTCGTGATGCGGGTGGTCGACGTGATGCTCTCGATCCCGTCGCTGCTGCTCGCGGTGTCGATCGGGGCGCTGTTCGCGCAGCAGAGCCGGTTCACGGTGATCCTCGCCGTGGCGATCGTGCAGATCCCGATCTTCGCGCGGCTGCTGCGCGGATCGATGCTGGCGCAGCGAGCGTCCGACCACGTCCTGGCCGCACGGGCGCTGGGCGTGCGGCGGCGCGCGATCGTGTTCCGGCACATGCTGCCGAACTCGCTCGGCCCCGTGATCGTGCAGTCGACCCTGGTACTCGCAGTGGCGATCATCGACGCCGCCGCGCTCTCCTTCCTCGGCCTCGGAGCGCCCGACGACTCCGTCCCCGAGTGGGGGCAGATGCTCGGCAGGGCGCAGACCGTGATCGACAGCCACCCGCAGCTCGCGTTCTGGCCTGCCGGCGCGATCATCGTCGTCGCGCTGGGCTTCACCCTGGTCGGTGAGTCCCTGCGCGACGCCCTCGACCCGAAAAGCCGAAACCGCCCGTGAGTGGTATTGCGAGCTCGGACTCGCAACGCCACTCACGAGCACGATGCTCAGCGGAGGCGTCGATGGCGCTGCTGGAGGTGGAGGACCTCACGGTCGTCTTCCAGCGCAGGGACGAGCCCGCGACCACCGCGGTCGACGGCGTGAGCTTCACCGTGGAACCGGGGCAGACTGTGGGGCTGGTCGGCGAGTCCGGGTGCGGCAAGTCCGTCACGTCCCTCGCGATCATGGGCCTGCTGCCGCGACGGGGCGCGCGGGCCACCGGCTCGGTGCGGTTCGAGGGCACGGAGCTGCTCGGGCTCTCCGACGCCGCGATGCGCGATCGCCGCGGCCGCGACCTCGCGATGGTGTTCCAGGACCCGCTGTCGTCGCTGAACCCGGTCGTCCCGATCGGGCGGCAGGTCACCGAGGTGCTCGAACGGCACCGTGGCATGTCCCGCAAACGGGCGATGGTCGACGCCACCGAGCTCCTGACCCGCGTCGGCATCCCGGACCCGCGGCGCCGGCTCGACGAGTACCCCCATCAGCTCTCGGGCGGGATGCGGCAGCGGGCACTGATCGCGATGGCGCTCGCGTGCCGGCCGCGGCTGCTCATCGCGGACGAGCCCACCACCGCGCTCGACGTCACGATCCAGGCACAGATCCTGGCGCTGCTCTCGGAGCTGGTGCGTGACAGTGGGACCGCGCTCCTGATGATCACCCACGACCTGGGCGTGGTCGCCGGGCTGTGCGACGAGGTGAACGTCCTCTACGGCGGTCGGGTGGTCGAGCGCGGCCCCCGCCACCCGCTGTTCGCCGCCCCGCACCACCCGTACACGGTCGGCCTACTCGCGTCGATCCCGCGGCTCGACGCCCCGCGCGGGCAGCGGCTGTCCCCGATCCGCGGTTCGGTGAGTGACATGATCCCGTGGTCGCAGGGGTGCGCGTTCGCCCCGCGGTGCCCGAACGTGCTCGACGTCTGCGCCTCGGTCACCCCGGAGATGGCGCCCGGGCCGGACCAGCGGCTGCTGCGCTGCCACAATCCGATGGGAGCCGCCTCGTGACCCCGCTCGTCGAGGTCGAGGACCTCCAGGTGCACTTCCCGATCAAGCGGGGGGTGCTGCTGAACCGCACCGTCGGGTACGTCTACGCCGTCGACGGGGTGTCGCTGGTGGTGCGGCGCGGGGAGACCTACGGGCTCGTGGGGGAGTCCGGCTGCGGCAAGTCGACGCTCGGCCGCGCGATGCTGCGCCTCACCGACCTCACCGGCGGGCGCGTCGTCTTCGACGGTACGGACCTGTCGGCGCTCCGGGGTGAGCCGCTGCGCCGGATGCGCCGCCGCATGCAGATGGTGTTCCAGGACCCGCTGTCGTCGCTGGACCCGCGGCAGTCGGTGGAGTCCCTCCTCGTGGAGGGGTTGCGCGCCCACGACCTGGATCGCGGGCCGGAGCCGACCGCGGCGCGGCTCCGTGAGCTGCTCGACGCGGTGGGCCTGCCGGTCGGCGCGCTGCGCCGCTACCCCCACGAGTTCAGCGGCGGGCAGCGCCAGCGCATCGGCATCGCCCGCGCGCTGACCGTCGAGCCCGACCTGATCGTCGCCGACGAGCTGGTGAGCGCGCTCGACGTCTCCGTGCAGGCACAGGTGATCAACCTGCTGGAGGACCTGCAGTCGGAGCTGGGGCTGACCTACCTGGTGATCGCGCACGACCTCGCGGTGGTGCGCCATATCGCCGACCGGGTCGGGGTGATGTACCTCGGCGCCGTCGTGGAGGAGGCTGGGTCCGACGAGTTGTACGCCGAGCCGCTGCACCCGTACACGAAGGCGCTGCTCTCCGCGGTCCCCGTGCCCGACCCGGAGGTCGAGGACACCCGCGAGCAGATCCTGCTCACCGGGGACCTGCCCTCGCCCGCCGCGCCGCCCAGCGGGTGCCGGTTCCACACCCGTTGCCCGTGGCGCCGGCCGACCCGGTGCGACGACGAGCGCCCTGCGCTGCGCGAGATCGGTCCCGGGCACCGGGTGGCATGCCACTGGGCGCAGGACATCGCCGCAGGGCGGATCGAGCGCCACGAGGTGACTCCGACGGCGGTGGTGGACGACACCGTGAACCCCGATGCGGCCCCGCGCCCGTCACGGAGTTGCTGAACCGTAGGTCTCCGTGAGTGGCGTTGCGAGCCCTGGCT
>JALYQB010000663.1 GCA_030856045.1 Actinomycetota bacterium | reverse complement strand
CACCACGCGAACACCGGCCGTATCCGCTTGCCGCCGCCGAGCACGAAGGCGACCAGCGAGTCGACCGCGGCCGCGAACGCGGGGTCGACGGCCTCGGCCTGCGCCCGCCGCTCCGCTAGGAATGCGGCGAGCTCGCGGTGCACCTGGGCGGGCAGCGTCGCGTCGAGAAGGTGGGTGGCGCGCACGACCTCGGCCGTCGGGGTCCCGACGCGCCGGCCATGGCTGGCCTCCAGCCGCGTCATGGCGCCCTCCCGAAGTCGTGGCCGTGCCGGGTCCTCGTGCAGTGGGCCGAACGGGTGCCGACCGTCGGCTGCACGTCACCCGCGGGGACCCTATGCCCGGCACCCGCCCCCCGCCTGGTGGGTCCTGGTCATTCGGTGGTGCCGGGCGCAGCGGTTCGACCTACGCTGACAGCCATGTCAGCCTCCCCGGGTCCGGTCACGTGAGCACCGTCATCGACCGGCTCGGTAGGGACGGACCCGCGTTCTCGGTGGAGTTCTTCCCGCCGCGAGATGACGCAGGTGAGCTCGCGCTGTGGCAGGCCGTTCGGGAGCTGGAGCCGTTCGACCCGGCGTTCGTGTCGGTGACCTACGGCGCGGGCGGGTCCAGCCGGGACCGCACCGTGCGGATCACCGCACGGATCGCGCAGGAGACGACGCTCCTGCCGGTGGGCCACCTCACCGCGGTGAACCACAGCCTGGCAGAGCTGCGGCACGTGATCGGGTCGTACGCCGACGCGGGGGTGCACAACGTGCTCGCGCTGCGCGGGGATCCGCCCGGGGGTGACCCGCTCGGGGAGTGGCTGCCGCACCCCGAGGGTTTCTCCCACGCCGGGGAGCTCGTAGGGCTGCTGCGTGAGCTCGGCGACTTCTGCGTCGGCGTCGCCGCGTTCCCCGAGGGCCACCCGCGCTCGCCGGACCTGGACACCGACGCGGCGCACCTCGTCGCCAAGCTACGGGCGGGAGCCCGGTTCGCCGTCACGCAGATGTTCTTCAGGGTCGGGGACTACCTGCGGCTGCGCGACCGGGTCGCCACGGTCGGCCCGGACGTCGCGGACGTGCCGATCCTCGCCGGAATCATGCCCATCACCTCGGCGAAAGGCATCCAGCGGATGGCGGAGCTGTCCGGCGCGGTGATCCCCTCGATCGTGCGGGAGCGGGTCGACGCCGTGGCCGACGACATCGCCGCGGTGCGCGAGATCGGGGTGGACGTGGCGACCGCGCTCGCCGAGCGGCTGCTCGCCGAAGGTGCTCCGGGCCTGCACTTCTACACGCTGAACCGGTCACGCTCGACCCGCGAGGTGCTGGGCAGGCTGGGGTTGTTGCAGGCGGGCACCCGGCGCTGACGTCGGGGCAGTGCCCGGCCCTTCCATGCCAGCGTGGCACTGCGGTACCCGTGCAGGGAGCCACAGGTCAGCGCGGCGAAGGCTGCCACGGAGACGGGGTGGGCGAGCGCCTCGGGCAGGGCGCGGCCGCCGGTGGCCCGCGCGGCAACGACCCGGGAGGCCACCCCCGCGACGTAGCCCGCGAGCCCCGCGAGGCGATGTCGGCGGCTCAGCAGCGCCACCGCCGGCACCAGGTAGGTCAGCGAGAGCAGCCCGAGGACCCCGGCGGCCCCGGCGGGGGAGCCGAAGGCCGCCCACAGGGACTTGGCGTACCCGGCGCGCAGCTCCGCGGCGCCGGTGTACATCCGGCAGGTGGCCAGCGTGGAACCCTCCGCCGGGCCGCCCCGGCCCCCGGAGCGCTTGACGGCGCGGAGCAGTGCGATGTCCTCCAGCACCTCGCCTGCGACCGCGGCGTGACCTCCGGCCGCATCGTAGGCGGCGCGGCGCACGACGAGGAACTGGCCGTTCGCGGCGGCGAGCGACGGGCGGCTGGAGCGTTCGGCGACGCGCAGCGGCACCGTGGTGAGCCACGACCACTGCAGCAGTGGCTGCACGAGGCGCTCGGCGGGCGAGCCGGTGAGCTGACGCGGCCACGGGCACACCAGGTCCAGTCCGGAGCGCTCCAGCAGATCCACCGCGGCGGCAACGGCGTGTGGTGCGAGGCGGACGTCGGCGTCGACGAACACCAGCACCTCTGCGTCGGGGGGTGCGCATGCGGCGAGGCGGTGGCAGGCGGTGGGCTTGCCGAGCCAGCCGGGGGGCGGCTCGTCGTCGGAGCGCAGGACGGTGACCCGCTCGTCGCCCGCGCGGGTCGCGGCGTCCGCGGTGCAGTCGCACGAGGCGTCATCGAGCACGGTCACGGTCATCCCGGGCACCCCGCGTTGGGCGAGCAGGTCGGCGAGCAGGTGCGGGATCCGGGGTGCCTCGTCGCGGCAGGGGACGAGCACCGCGACCCGGCGGTGGGTGGGCGGCGGCTCGTCGTCCGGGCGCCGCAGCAGGCAGGCGTTGACCACCGTGTGGCCGGCGCCGAGCGTCGCGAGCGCGCTGCCGATCACCACCGCTGCGCGGACCGTGCGCACCGCGGTGCCGGTCAGGACCGCAGGCGGGCTGGTGGGCCCGGGACGCGGCCCCGCAGCGGGACCTGACGGATCTGCCAGGGGCGTTGCACGCCCGGCGCCAGGGCGAGCTTGTGTAGCAGCGGCACGCCGACCACCCCCATTCCGACCAGGCCGTATGCCGCGGAGACCGGCAGGTCGAGGAACGCGGCGTGCGCCAGCGCGGTCCCGAGCCACGTCCAGCAGAACAGTGCCAGCGGCAGGCCGTCGCGTGGCGTCCCCGACGCCCGGTCCAGTGCGTGCAGCACCGCGGTCATGAGCAAGGCGACGACGAGCCAGCCCGCGTAGTTCGACAGCGGGATGCCCGGCAGCCCGGGCAGCGCGGGCGTCGCGTCCTCCCAGCTCCACCTGCCGTCGGCGACCATCTGGGGGTCGAGGTAGAGGTCCCAGCTCGCGAGGCCCCACGCCGCCACCGGCACGACGGCGACGCTGGAGCCGACCAGCGCCCTGGCTGCGCACCAGGCGGGGTACGCGCCGAACGTCCAGGCGGGGCCGATGAGCAGCGGCACGCCTGCGACCTCGGGGCCGAGACCGCCGTCGGCGGTGTAGACGTAGCCGCCGAACGGGAAGCCGGTGGCGGTCCCGACGAACTCGGCGAGCAGCCCGCCGCCAGCGGTGACGGTGACCATGGCTGCCGCCCACCGCGTTCCCCGGCCTGCGACGGCGTGTGCGGCGCAGGCGCCCGCGAACAGCAGCACCACGGCAACGGTGAGCAGATCACGCAGGGATCCCGCCGAGAGCGGGTAGGCGATCTGCGCGGCGAGCCCGGCCGCGGCCGCGGCCGCCGCGGCACACCAAGCCGGCCGCCGGTCGAGCTGCACCGGTGCGGTCCGTCGACCCTCCCCGATCACGCGGCGAGAGTAAACG
>JALYQB010000103.1 GCA_030856045.1 Actinomycetota bacterium | reverse complement strand
CACCGTGACCCCGGAGCTGGAGCGGACCGCGTCCGAGTTGGCCGACGAGCTGCGCGAGGCGCATGTCCGGGTGCGGCGGGCGGCTCGCGGTCGGCACGCGGGCGCGCTGGGCATCGCGGGCCTGTCGGTGTCGCCGCAGCTGCCCGTGGACGTCCTCGGCGTGTACGTCTACCTGCCGGCGGCAGGTGCCCCGTGAGCGAGCGGAGCGAGCGAGCAATCAGGCACAGCGGTGGCCCGGGGCTGCAAGCGGTGCGCGTGGTCGGCGGTCTCGTGCCGCCCGGGCTGTTCGCCCGCATCCAGTCCGGTGAGATGCGCCAGGCCGAGAGCCTGTCGTCGCGCTCCTACCACCTTCCGGGCCGGGAGACGGTGCGTGACGCCGCGAACCGCTCGTGGACCTACCTCCGGGGGGCGTGGCGGGACTGGCGGGAGCACGCCACGGCCCAACCGCCCGGCAGTCCCGGCACCGGCCCGGCCCGGGAGCGGTGGCTGCTGGTGCTGCTCCGCGAGCTGGGCTACGGGCAGCTCCCCGCGCTGCGGGGCGGCGTCGACGTGGACGGTGCCGAGTACCCGGTCTCCCACGCCTGGCAGCACGTGCCGGTGCACCTGCTCGGCCCCGGCGTGGCGCTGGACCGGCGCAACCCGGGCGTGGCCGGTGCCGCGCGGGCGCCGCAGGCGATGGTGCAGGAGCTGCTCAACCGCGCCGACGAGCACCTGTGGGCGCTGCTGTCCAACGGGACCTCGCTGCGGCTGCTGCGGGACTCCACCGCCCTCGCCGGCTCCGCCTACGTCGAGTTCGACCTCGAAGCGATCTTCGAAGGGGAGCTGTTCGCCGAGTTCCTGCTGCTGTGGCAGGTCTGTCACGTCTCGCGGCTGGAGAAGCGCGGTGGGACGGAGGCACCCGCGGCCGACTGCTGGCTGGAGGCGTGGCGCGACGAGGCGGTCGACAGCGGAACCCGCGCCCTGAAGGACCTCCGCGTGGGCGTGCAGCAAGCGCTGGTCGCGCTCGGGTCCGGCTTCCTGCGCCATCCGGACAACGGGTGGCTGGTCGAGTCGCTGCGCTCCGGTGCGCTGAGCACGCAGGACTACCACCGGGCGCTGCTGCGGCTCGCCTACCGGCTGCTGTTCCTCTCCGTCGCGGAGGACCGGGGCGTCCTGCTGCACGAGGCCACCCCGCAGGCGGCCGACCGGTACGCCCGGTACTTCTCCGTCGGCCGGTTGCGGCGGCTCTCCCGGGTGCGTGCCGGCGGGCCACACGGTGACCTGTGGCAGGCGCTGCAGGTCGTCTTCCGCGCCCTCGGCGGGGACGGGCTGCCCGCGCTGGGGCTGCCCGCGCTGGGGCTCCCCGCGCTCGCGGGACTGTTCGACCCGGACGACGAGCCGCTCGACGAGCCCGGTGGGACGAAGGTCGACCACCTGCTGGGGTGCTCGCTGGCCAACACCGATCTGCTCACGGCGATGCGGTCGCTGGGCTGGATCGTCGGGCGCGGCGACCGGGTGCAGCCGGTGGACTACCGCAACCTCGGTTCCGAGGAGCTGGGCAGCGTCTACGAATCGCTCCTCGAGCTGGTGCCGCGACTCGACATCGACGAGCACACCTTCGAGCTGAAGGAGGTCGCCGGGAACGAGCGCAAGACCACCGGCTCGTACTACACCCCGTCCAACCTCGTCAGCGCGCTGCTCGACTCCGCGCTGGACCCGCTGCTCGACGACGCCGTGAAGAACGCGCAGGACGCCGACGACGCGGTGGCGCGGCTGCTGCGGCTCACCGTGTGCGACCCGGCGTGCGGCTCGGGGCACTTCCTCGTCGCCGCCGCGCGGCGCATCGCCCGCCGCGTCGCGCAACTGAAGTCCGGCGAGGACGAACCCACGCCGCACGAGGTGCAGCACTGGCTGCGCGAGGTGGTCGGGCACTGCATCTACGGCGTGGACGCCAACCCGTTCGCCGCCGAGCTCGCCAAGGTCTCGCTGTGGATGGAGGCGCTCGAACCCGGTAAGCCGCTCGGCTTCCTCGACGCCCGCATCCGGGTCGGCAACAGCCTGCTCGGCACCACCCCCGCGCTGCTGGCGGGAGAGGTGCCGGACGAGGCGTTCAAGGAGCTCGAAGGCGACGACAAGAAGATCGCCGCCGCGACTCG
>JALYQB010000710.1 GCA_030856045.1 Actinomycetota bacterium | reverse complement strand
GGCGCTGGGTGCTCCGTATCGAGCACCGCGGACGTCTTCGCCCCCACTGAGAGCACGATGCGATGCCGTTCAGCCGTGGCGGTCCAGCAACGCCGGTAGCCGCTCGACACTGGTCCAGCCGTGGGTGCCCGGCGACATCACCGCCGTGCTATCGCGTGACCGCGCGTTCCGGTAGGCCATCGCGACATTCAGGTTGATGTCGGAGAGTCAGGCCGCAGAGTCGCCCCCGGTAGGACTGACCCTACCGGGGGCGACTGATGAGGTGTTCGGCAGCGCGGATGGGGCCGTTCAGCGTGGGCGGATTACCTCACCTGGGTTCGGTGTCGCCGTTGCCCGACTAGCATGAGTCGTACAGGTGCATCGTTTGCCCCGGTCTTCATTGTGGCGTGGGACCTTGGTGGCAGGCGGTGCCGTGCTGTTGAGGGTGTTCAGCAGCGTTCGATGTTCGGGTGGAAGCCGTCCCCGCCGGTGATGACGTAGTAGTCGGACATGTAGCCCTCGCCACCGGAGTAGACGACGTAATCCCACGCGTTGTTGCCGTAGATGCTCTGTCCAGCCCTTTGGCAGACCACGTGGACTGCAGTGCCTGATGGGACCGTCTTGATGTAGGTGCAGTCCTGGCTCGGCGTTTGTTCGGAGGGGTGGTAGCAGTCGCGCAGCGCTACCCCGCCGATGCTGTAGCCGCCCACTGTGGCTGGGTGCCAGCTCCGGGCTTGCACCACGGAATCGGGTGCGGCCGCCGTACTGGGGGCGAGCGCGGTGAACGGCGCTGAGACCGACAGGATCGCCCCGATCGCCGCGGGTATGCGCCTGCGGATAACCGAGGATGTAGTGAGGGATGCCATCGAGTTCCTCCTGGTGGTGAGTGGACCGAAGCCCGGTACGGCGGGGACGCTGGCCGGGCCTGGGCGAGGTGGTGGCGCTGCCCTGGGGTGCGACAGGACCGGCTGCCTCGCTCAGACACGAGCAAAGCCACCTGGGTGGCGGTGCCGGAAGCCTCGCTAGCCGGTCCGTACAACTCCGTACAGGCGCTGCACAAGCCGTACACCTGCGCGGATGCCGAGTGGCGGGTCAGCGTCGCCCTGGTGCCAGGGGCGTGCCCGCCGAGTGGGCGCAGACCGAGCGTGTCCGCGTGGTAACACTGCTCGACGGCCGTACGCGTTCACTGCTCGACGGCCGTACGCGTTCGAGGCCCGTGTACCGACACGCCGAGGGGATAGGGGACGAGGGTGCGATTAGTCCAGGGAGGCGCGGGTGCGATCCACACCCGAGTCGAGTTCGCGTGTGAGTTGACGCGGGTGCGGGAGCGGGCGGGGCTGACCGTGCGGCAGGTCGCCAAGGCCGTGGGGTTGCCGTTCAGCACGGTCGGTGGGTACTTCAGTGGGCGTCATCTGCCGCCGGTGCACCCGCGGCGAGTGCTGCCGGACATCCTGGCCGTGTGCGAGGTGACCGATCCGGCAGAGGTGGAGCTGTGGCAGGCGGCGTTGGCACGGGTACGGCGGTCCGCTCGGGCTGGGTCGGACACGGCGGCTCCGTATCGCGGGTTGTCGCGGTTCGAGCGTGATGACGCGGACTGGTTCTTCGGGCGGGAGGACCACGTGGCGCGCTTGGTGGCCGCGGTGCAGGACGGTGCGGGGCAGGGCGCGGCGTTGGCCGTGTTGGGGGCGTCGGGTTCGGGTAAGTCCTCGTTGTTGCAGGCGGGGCTGGTGCCCGCCTTGGGGGAGCGGTGGCGGGTGGCGCTGACCAGTCCGGCGCAGCCCGTGCCCGAGCTGCCGTACGGGGAGGGGCCACTGCTGGTGTTGGTGGACCAGTTCGAGGAGTTGTTCAGCGCGGTCGACGACGAGGCGAGCAGGCGGGCCTATGTCGACTGGGTGATGGGATTGCCGTCAGCGGGTGTGGTCGTGGTGCTTGGGTTGCGGGCGGACTTCTTCGCCAAAGCCTTGCGGTACCCGACATTGGTGGAGGTGTTGCGCGACGGGCAGCACCTGGTCGGTCCGATGTCTCGCGAGCAGGTGGTTCGGACAATCACCGGGCCTGCGGCCAGGGCGGGCGTGGCGGTGGAGGACGGGCTGCTCGACCTGCTGCTGCGGGATCTGGCCCCGGCGCTGCGCGACGGTGCGGGCGACGCGGCGCACGAGGCCGGCGCGTTGCCGCTGTTGTCGCATGCGTTGCTGCAGACGTGGACGCGCGGGTCGCGGCGGACGCTGGCGATCGCGGACTATGTGGGGGCCGGGGGCATCGAGGGAGCAGTGGCCGCGACGGCTGAGGCCGGCTACCGGGCATTGGGGCCCGCGCAGCGGGAATCGGCGAAGTCGATCTTCCTACGGTTGGTGCACATCGGAGAAGGAACGGCCGATACGCGACGGCGGGTCGGCGTCGACGAGTTCCTCGACGAGCACGACCAGTCCCACTCGGTGGGGGAGACCGATATCGGGCACGTGCTGGACGTCTTCGTCGAGCAGCGGTTGATCACCGCCGACCTGGACACGGTGGAGATCACTCACGAGGCGTTGCTGTCGGCGTGGCCGAGGCTGCGGGCCTGGCTTGACGAGGATCGCGAGGACCTGCTGACCCATCGCAGGCTCACCGCAGCCGCGCAGCAGTGGCGCGCGGCTGGCGATGATCCGGCCACAGCCTATCGCGGGGTGCTGCTGGAGCGGGCGCTGGCGCTGCGAGACACCGCCCGTCACCCGCTCAGTCCGGTGGAGCGGGAGTTCCTGGCGCACAGCGAGGAGCAGGCGAGTCGCGAACGGGCACGACGGCGACGCGGAACGCGCCGGTTGCGTCGGTTGACCGCCGCGTTGGCGGTGCTCGTCGTCCTCGCCGGGGTGCTCGGCGTGGACGCGGTCCGCCAGCGCGCAGCCAGCGAGACACAGCGAGACCTGGCGGTATCGCGGCTGTTGGCCCTGCGGGCGAACACCCTGTTGGAGACCGATCCAGCGCTGGCGGGCCAGCTGGCTGTGGCCGCGTTCCGGACGGCACCGACCGTCGAGGCGCGGTCGGCGGTGCTCAGCGCTACCCGGTTCCCGACCGTGTCCCGGCTTCTCGGCCCGCAGGGCGTCGTACAGTCCGTGGCGACCGCCGCAGACGGGGAGCTGATCGCCGCGACGGGCACGGATCGGCGCGTGTGGTTGTGGCACCGCGACCCCGAGGGACGCTACACGCGCGGGCAGCCGCTGACCGGTCCGGCCGGGGAGCTGTACGCGGTCGCGGTCAGCCCGGATGGACGACGTCTGGTCGCGGCAGGCGCCGAAGGCGTGCTGCACCGGTGGGACCTCACCGATCCTCAGCAGCCGACACCGGTGCTGTCGCCCCTGAGCGGACCCACTGCCCCGGTGCACGCCCTGGCGTTCAGCCCGAACGGCCAGGTGCTGGCCGCGGGCAGCTTCGACCACCGCGTGCATCTGTTCGCCACCACTGACACCGCCCGCCCGAGGCAGGAACTGGACCTGGGTGCTGAGGTGCACGCGGTCCGCTTCAGCCCCGACGGGATGCGTTTGGCCGCAGCGGGCAGCGGCGGAGCCGCCCGGATCTGGCCGACCACCCATCTGAGCGGCCCCGGAACCGACCTACCCGGAGCATCGCTGGCCGCGCGCGCGGTCGCGTTCAGCCCCGACGGCCGCACCGCGGCCCTGGCCAACAGTGACCGCACGACACAACTGTGGGACGTGACCGACCCGACGCGCCCGGTGTCGTCTCCGACGAAGCTGGTGGGCCATGGCAGCTGGGTCAATGCCGTCGCGTTCAGTCCCGATGGGCAGACCGTGGCCACTGGCAGCTCGGACAACACCGTGCGACTGTGGGACCGTCCGACTGCGGCCGTACGATCGGTACTGCCCCACCCCGGACCGGTCACCGCCCTCAGTTACGCCGAGCGGGGACGAGTCCTGATCACTGCTGCGGGCGACGGCGTGGTCCGTGTCTGGCGCGTGCCCGGTCCCTCTCTGACGGCACCGGGGGACGGCGTGTACGCCGTGGGCATGTCCGCCGACGGCACCCGCCTGGCCGCGGGTACCGGTGGACCCACCGGCGGCGTCCACCTGATCGATACCACCGACCCCACCGCCCTGCGCGGAATCGGAGCCTCGGTGAGCGGATCCACCAGCATTGCGCTGTCCGGGGCGGCCGACCTTTCCCCGGACGGATCCACGGTGGCAGCAGGTCATGCCGACGGCACCATCGAAGCTTGGGACGTGCGCGAACCTCAGCGGTCACACACCCTCGGCATCCCGTCGCCACCTACCGGCGGCATACCTCAGGCCCTATCGTTCCGCGCCGACGGCGCCCTGCTCGCGGCAGGCGGCGACGATCGGGTCGTGCGGTTGTTCGACATGACCGCCACGGGCACCGCCGTCCCCGTCGCCACCCTCACCGGGCCCACGGCCTCTGTCTACGGGGTCGCGTTCAACCGCGACGGCACCGTGGTAGCCGGGGCCAGCGTCGACAAGTCGGTATGGCTTTGGGACATCCACGACCCACGCAACCCTCAGGTGCTCAGCATCATCAACGGCCACACCAACTACGCCTATAGCGCCGCCTTCAGCCCCACGGCCGACCTGCTGGTCACCGGCAGCGCAGACCGCACCCTGAAGCTGTGGGACATTACCGACCCGCGAACACCCCACGCCCTCGGCGACCCGCTGACCGGCCCGGCCGGACCCATCATCACCACCACCATCAGCGCCGACGGACGACTGCTCGCCGCTGGCGGAAAAGACCGTCAGATCTGGTTGTGGACCATCGACGATCCAAGGAGGCCCGCCCTGTTCGCCGCGCTATCCGGCGCGACCAGCGACATCTACTCCCTCGACTTCACCCCGGATGGAACCGCCGTGGCCGTCGGCAGCGCCGACCACACCACCTCCCTGCTTGCCACCTCCATCGATACCGCCATTGACCGCATCTGCAGCCACCACGGTGACCGCATCACCGAACAGGAATGGATCACCCTCGCCCCAGACGTGCCCTTCAGCCCTCCCTGCTGATCGGTCAAGATGCTGCTCGGTCCGCCGTGGCGATCTCGGCCCACTCGTACGCAGTGATCGCGGTTGAGGTTGATCAGCTCGGCAGCTCCCATGCGGTAGCCCAGGATCGTAGGCGGGCAGGTGCAGATCAATGCCGAGGGCGCGGTGCGCGAGGCGGGCGGCGTTGACGATCTGGCGGCGCTGGGCGGTGCAGGGCGGTGCCGACGACCCGGGCGCCGACACAGGATGATCACCCTTCCTGCCTTGATGAGCCGCCGACGGGGCAGGCCAGGCGGGCCGCTGCGGGTGCGGCCATTCGCCCAGCGAGCGTACGGACAGCTCGGTGTTCTGGTCGTAGTGGTCGGCCCACCACTGGTGACAGCCAGGACAGGGATGGCCGATGCCGCGGTCGATGACCTCGACCATCGCGGCGTCGACCGGGAGGCCGCACAGCGCGATCCACACCGACGGCAGGTTGCCGGGCGCCAGGACGAAGACGTGCGCCTGCTGGTGGAGCAGGTGTTCACCGGGCGGTGGACGGTGCACACCGAACACCGTGACGGGGCCGCGCGCTGCGTGCGGGTTGACCCCCCAGCTCACTCGGGTATGCGGGTAGTGCTCTGCGAGATGACGGGCAGCCTGCTGCGCGGCGCGGGCGCTCGGAGCGCTCACCGCGAGTTCGTCGCCGGGTGTCGTGCTGACGATAACGAACGGCGCGGGCTGAGGCTGGTCGCGGCTGGGTCCGCTCATTCTTGATACCTCGCCCTCGGTTGGAGGCGACGGCCCAGGCCGGTCGGGGGTCACGGTCGGGGCCGTCGCTGCCGATCACCACACCGGTTGCGGGGGGCTGTCGGGTAGGGCAGGGCTGCCTATGTGACGGTGCCCGGTCACGCTGCCGAGAGGCCGAGGGCGGGCCGCTACGGTGGACGCTCGCTGATCGAGGGATGCGGGAGGTTGCGGGGATGAACGAGTGGAACCATCCCCGGTGCCGACGGTGTGGGGCGCGGCTGCGCCTTGGGCACACCGATGAGTTGTGTGACCCGTGTGCCCGGCAGGGCGCGCCGTCGGGAGCGCAGTGCTCGGGGGAGCTGCTGCCGGTCGACTTCTTCACCCGGGACCGGATGCGCGAGGCGCTGGCTGGTTACGATTTCGCCCCGGTCTTGCGGTCGGTGCGGCGGGCTGCCGGATACAGCCAGCAGCAGCTGGGAGATCTGGTCGACTTACCGCAGGAGCGGATCTCGCGGATCGAACGCGGGCGCCACCGGCTGCGGGACATCGCAATCATCGCCCGGATTGCCTCCCGGTTGGGCATCCCGCCCGCTCTGCTCGGGTTCACCCCCGGCGCCGGTGGAAGCCTTGGACGCTCGTCGGGTGGCAGGAACTGCTGGCACGATGGGGTGGGGGTGCGTGCCGAGAAGGCTTACGCCGATGGCGTGATGCATGACCTCGACCGGGTGGAAGGGCTGGTGGCCATGTCGACTGGCAGGGCGTTGCGGTTCGCCGCGACCGCAGAGGGTGGCAATATCGGACCGCAGACGCTGGAGCAGCTCTACGACGAGGTGCGCCGGCTCGTCCGGGCTTATCCGCAGCAGCCGGTCCCGTTACTGCTGGGCGAGCTGGTGGAAGCGCAGGGCGTGACGTTCCGGCTGCTGGAGGGCCGCCGGCAGCCGGACCAGGCGCGTGAGCTGTACCTGCTGGCTGGGGTGACTTCGGGTCTGCTGGCGGACGCGAGTCTCGGCCTGGGTGACCCGCACGCCGGGATGATCCAGGCGCGCACCGCCTTCGTGTGTGCCGACAACGCGGGGCATGACGGGCTGCGCGCGTGGGTGCGCGGACTCCAGTCCCAGCTCGCGTACTGGGCCGGGTGGCCGCAGGAGTCGGTGCGCTACGCACAGCTCGGTATCGAGGCTGCCGCGCGGGCCACCGGCACGGCGGCGGTGTGGCTGCCGGCTATGCTCGCGCGGAGCTTGGCAGTTCTCGGGGACGGGAGTGGGACGCGGGCGGCCACCGAGAGCGCGGACGCCGCCCGGGAGCGGGTGAGCCCGGACGAACTCGACGAGCTCGGTGGGGCGTTGACGTTCACTCGGCCCCGGCAGCTCTATTACACGGCCGATGCCACGACATGGTTGCCGGGGGAGCAGCAGCGCGCTGAGCGGGAGGCGGCGGACGCCGTGAGCGCATACGAGCAGGCCGACCAAGCCGAGCGGTCGTACGTCAACGAGGCCCTCGCCCGAGCAGACCTGGCTCTCGCCCGCGCGGGTCTCGGCGAGCTGGATGGCGCGCGCGATGCACTGGTGCCTGTGCTGGATCTGTCGCCCGCGCGGCGAGTCAGCGACGTCATCACGGCCACCCTGCGGGTGCACACGGCCCTCCGGGACTCTCGGTACGACGGCTCGCCCGCAGCGCACGAGGCCCGGGGCGAGATCGAGGCGTTCTGCCAGGCGCCCGCCGGTGCCGCCCTGCCCCGCTGAACGGCGTGGCATGGTGGAGTGATCGGTTCGTCTCTCGCGACTGCACGGAGACCCGGTGGAAGAGAGCGCGCCTGCGCACCGGGATCACCAGGCCAGTCTGGCCATTCGTCGGCATATGCCTCTCAGAGCCTGTTGGTTAACCGCAGGGACTCGCTGGGAGGGGCGGTTGGTGGGGTAGCGGTTTGATCACGTCGGCGTGTCGCGGTGAGGTGTGGGAAGGGGCTTCTGGTAGCGGAGGGGTTGTCGAT